>CALPVO020000231.1 GCA_943327025.2 Janthinobacterium lividum | reverse complement strand
GCGCCACCAAACGCGAAACGACGGACGCGCGGTGAAGCCGCGGCCAGTGCTTCCAGATGACATTCACCCAATGCGGTCTCGATGATGGGCAACAACGGCAAAGCACCGACCACGAGGCCCCGCTCGCGCTCCAACTGCGTCAACACCCAGTCCAGTACTTGCAGCTGCGCCGCGCTCTCTGCCTTAGGCACCATCACGCCATCCAGACCGGGACCCACGATGGCTTGCAAGTCTGCCCAGCACCACGGCGTATCCACACCGTTCACCCGCACGAACCCGAGGCCCGCGCGTGGTACCTGCAGGGCTCGCACGACGCTTTCGCGCGCCGCGGCTTTTTCATCGACGGCTACGGCGTCTTCAAGGTCGAGAATGGCGACATCCGCACCACTCTGAAACACCTTCGCGGCACGGCGCTCGTGGTTACCGGGAGCGAACAGAAAACTGCGTGCTTTCACGTGGTCCATGAACTGGCTCCTTCAGCGCCCGACTGCCAGCCGCGGCGCAACTGGATGGAATAGGTGTAACGGTCTGCGGGGTGCTCGGAGACGCTCACCTCGAAGACCTTTCGGTCCTCACCGAAATAGCGCCGTACCACCTGCAAGGAAGGCGACCCGGTGGCCACTTCGAGTACTGCAGCCAAATGCTCGGGGACTAAACCGGCGCGAATTTCAACCCGCACGTCATTCACCCGGTGGCCGAACTGCTGTTCGATCATCTCGTAAACGGGCTGTACCTTACGTCCCATCAGTTCCGCCACTCCAGCAAACTCCGGCAGCACGTAAAGGTCCACGTGGCAGATGGGCAGGCGTGTTTCGCGCATGCGCCGCACGGCGCTCACCTTCACCCACTGCGAACCCACGCCACAACCGATCAGTCGCGCCAACTTGCGCGTGGCTCGGACCGGCTCCACCTGCAACACCGTCAATTGGCTTTCAGCCGGATAGCGCAGGAGCTCCTCGGGCGAGCGCACGGACTGCACATAGCTTTGTTGGGGTTCGCGGGCTTTAACGACCGTGCCGATGCCCTGATGACGCCCGATGAGACCAAGGCCCTCCAGGCGTCGCAGTGCCTCGCGCACCGTGTGGCGGCTGACGCCAAACTGGGTAACGAGCTCGAGTTCGCCGGGCATGATGGCGCCCACAGGCAACTTGCCCGTGCGGATGGACTCCAGCAGGGCTTCCGCTACTTGCTCGTAACGCTTGCGGCTAACCACAGGCCCCGCCTTCACCCTTTCCGCCTTGCGTATGGCCATGGCCACCCCCCGCCGGTTGACTGCCTCCAGCAGCGCGCCTAGTATGCCATGGAACCTAAATGTCCGTACATTTACCCGTGTACGCGGTGCCGCCGCCAACTGGAGTGCAGCCATGGTGCAAAACGTCAAACAAGTGGGCCCGCAGCGCTATCGGGAGACCTTCGGTCGCTACTACGAAGACTTCGTCATTGGCGATGTCTACGAACACCGCCCGGGCCGCACCATCAGCGAAACCGATAACACTTGGTTCACGCTGCTGACGATGAACACGCACCCGCTGCACTTCGACGCCGAGTACGCCAAGGCCACCGAGTTTGGTAAGCCCTTGGTGTGCAGCCCACTCACCGTAGCCATTCTCGTCGGCATGAGCGTCACAGACGTTAGCCAGAAGGCCATCGCCAACTTGGGCTGGAAGGAAATTCGCATGCCCGCCCCAGTGTTTATTGGCGACACGCTCTATGGCGAAAGCCAGGTGCTCGACAAACGCGAAAGCAACAAGCGTCCGGGCGCTGGCCTCGTCACGGTGAGCACCACCGGCCGCAACCAGCATGGCACCGTGGTGTGCACTTTCGAGCGCACTATTCTCGTGGCCAAACAGGGCCACAGCGTTGAAGACCGGATTGGGTATTGAACCTATGAACACTCTTACCAGCAATCGTCCTACGGCCGATGACGAAGCCCAGTTGCTAGACGCCATCGAGCGTTGGGTGGAAAAAGAAGTGCGGCCCATCGCCCGCAAGATGGACCAAGGCGATGAATACCCGCACGACCTTGTAGAGCAGATGAAGGAACTGGGCCTGTTCGGCGCCACCATTGCTCCAGAGTATGGTGGGCTCGGTCTTTCCGCGACGGGCTATGTGCGAATCGTTACCGCCATCTCTAAAGTATGGATGGCCCCCACCGGCATCTTCAATTCGCACCTCATCATGGCGCAGTGCGTGGAGCGCTCAGGTACGCAAGCGCAGAAGGACTTCTTTCTGCCGAAATTCGCCAGCGGTGAATGGCGTGGCGGCATCGGCCTCACGGAGCCCAACGCTGGCACGGACCTGCAAGGCATACGCACCGTCGCGCGCCGCGACGGCGAAGACTATGTGCTGAACGGCACCAAGACGTGGATTTCCAACGGCATCTACGGCAACTGCTTTGCTGTGCTGACCAAAACGAACCCGGAAGCCGAGCCGCGCCACAAGGGCATGACCATGTTCCTGTGCGAGAAGGGCGAAGGCTTTACCGTCGGCCGCAAGATCAAGAAGCTGGGCTACCGTTGCATCGACAGTGCGGAACTCATCTTCGACAACTTCCGGGTGCCTGCCACCCGTCTGGTTGGCGGTGCTGAAGGCCATGGTTTTCACCATGCGGTAGGTGGTCTGGAACTTGGTCGTATCAACGTGGCCGCGCGTGGCGTGGGCCTGGCGCAAGGTGCGCTAGAACTGGCGCTGAAGTACGCACAAGAACGCCAAACCTTCGGCAAGCCCATCATCCAGCATCAGGCTATCCAGCTGAAGCTGGGCGACATGGCCACGCGCGCCGAAGCGGCACGCCTGCTGGTGGAACAAGCGGCCCGCAAATACGACACGGGCGAGCGCTGCGACCTGGAAGCCGGCATGGCCAAGCTGTTCGCCAGCGAGGCAGCCGTGGCGAACAGCATGGACGGCATGCGCATCTTCGGCGGCTACAGCTACAGCACCGACTATGACATCGAGCGCTTCTTCCGCGACGCGCCGCTCATGTGTATTGGCGAAGGGACCAACGAGATGCAGCGCATCATCATCGCCCGTCAGTTGGCAGCCCGGAACCCGCTATGAACCGTCAGCCGCTGCAGGGCTATCGCGTCCTCACCTTCGAGAACTTCGGCGCCGGTCCGTTCGGTTCGCTGTACCTGGCGAACCTCGGCGCTGAAGTCATCAAGATTGAAAGTCGCGATGCCGGCGGCGATGCCACCCGCAGCATGGGCCCGTTTTTTCTGGGGCCCAACGACAGCCACTTCTTCCAGACGTTCAACATGAACAAGAAGAGCGTGGTGCTGAACCTGAAGACCCCCGAGGGGCAGGCCGCGTTCCACAAACTAGCGGCGACCGCGCACGTGGTGCTGAACAACCTGCGCGGCGACCAGCCCGAAAAACTCGGATTGGACTATGCCACCCTGAAGGCGGTGAATCCCCGCCTACTCTGCGCGCATCTTTCTGCGTATGGGCGTGACAACGAGCGGAAGGGCTGGCCCGGCTACGATTACCTCATGCAGGCCGAAGCAGGCTTTTTGCACCTGACGGGCGAACCCGGCACGCCACCCTCGCGTATGGGCTTGTCCATCATCGACTTCATGACCGGCATCACCACAGCCGTGGCCATTCTGGCCAGCTTGCTTGGGGTGGCGCGCGATGGTCATGGCGGCGATATCGACGTGTCCTTGTTCGATGTGGCTTTGCACCAACTCAGCTACCCGGGCAGCTGGTACCTGAACGAAGGCCTCGTGACGGGCCGTGTGCCCCGCAGCGGACACCCCAGCGCCACGCCCGTGCAACTGTTCCGTACCGCTGATGGCTGGATCTTCGTCATGTGCATGACGGAAAAATTCTGGCAGGCACTGTGCGGCGCTACCGAACGACAGGACCTGCTCACCCACCCCGACTACGTCACCATCGCCAAGCGCCGCGAAAACCGCGACGCGCTCACTGGCGTGCTGGATGCGGTTTTCGAGCAGGCTACTACCGCTGACTGGATGAAGCGCCTGCAGGGCCTGCTCCCCGCCGCGCCCGTGTATGACTTGCCGCAAGCGCTGGACAATCCGTACCTTGCCACCATCGGTATGGTGCAAGAAGTACCGCACCCTATGAAGAGCGATTTCCGCGCCTTGTCCAACCCCATCAAGCTGGATGGGCAACGCCTAGAGAACCGGCGTGCCCCCGCCTTGGGTGAGCACTCTACGGAACTGTTGGGTGCTCTGGGCTACAGTGCGGACGACATCGCGCGCCTAGTTGGCTGAAGCCGCGCCTCCACAAGGACACCACGATGAAACTCGAAGGCCTCAAAGTTCTGGACCTGTCGATGTTCTTGCCGGGCCCTTACCTCTCTACGCATCTGGCGGACCACGGCGCCGAGGTCATCAAAATCGAAGCGCCGGGTGAAGGTGACCCGGGCCGACACATCGGCAAAGGTCAAGGGGGCCACAAGACGTTCTTCCGCAACCTGAACCGCGGCAAGAGCAGTGTGGTGTTGAACCTGAAGAACGAGGCCGGTCGCGAAGCTTTGCTCCGCCTCGTCGAGACCGCCGACGTCTTCATCGAAGGTTTCCGCCCTGGCGTAGTAAAG
>CALPVO020000230.1 GCA_943327025.2 Janthinobacterium lividum | reverse complement strand
TTCGCTACAGAATGATGACGCCACTGCAGATGGCGTTACCGGAAGATGACAATCAGGCTGCCAAGGCCTCGGCAGCCAGTGCGAACGAACGCAGGCGTGCGCTGTGGTCGAAGATCATGCCGCCCAGCAGAAGCTCGTTGGCCCCGGTGCGGGCGACGAACTGCTGGATGGCCTCGCGAACTTCCGCCGGGTTGCCCACGGCGGAACAAGACAACACTTGGTCTAGCATGGCGCGCTCGCCCGGGCCTAAACGTTCCTTGAAGCCGGCCACGGGCGGCGGCAACTGACCCGGATTGCCAATGCGCAGGTTCACGAAAGCTTGTTGGGCGGAGGTGGCGATGAACTCGGCTTCTTCGCGCGTGGGCGCCGCGAACACGTTCATGGCGAGCATGACGTAGGGCTTGGCCAGCCGCGGCGAAGGACGGAACTGGCTGCGGTAGATGGCGATGGCGTCCATGAGTTGCGCTGGGGCGAAATGGGAGGCGAAGGCGAAGGGCAGGCCAAACGCGGCGGCCACCTGAGCACCATAGAGGCTGCTGCCGAGAATCCACAACGGCACCTCGAGCCCCGTGCCGGGAACCGCTTTTACCGGGGTGCGGGGCGTGGCAGTGAAGTACTCGGCCAGTTCCTGAACATCGCGCGGGAATTCATCCGAATCGGTGGCCAAGTTCCGACGCAAGGCACGGGCGGTGATTTGGTCGGACCCCGGGGCGCGCCCGAGCCCTAGGTCGATACGACCGGGGAAAAGTGAGGCGAGGGTGCCAAACTGCTCGGCGATGACGAGCGGCGAATGGTTCGGCAGCATGATGCCGCCGGCGCCCACACGGATGTTTCGCGTGCCGGCGGCGACATGTCCGATGACCACGGCAGTGGCTGCGCTGGCAATACCGGGCATGCCATGGTGTTCCGCCAGCCAATACCGCTGGTAACCCAAGGCTTCTGCTTGCTGCGCCAGTTCCAGCGTTCGCTGAAACGTGGTGGCGGCATCGCCACCTTGGGTGATGGGGCAGAGGTCAAGGACAGAAATGGGCACCAACATGATGGAAGGATGATACCTGTTCGTGGCGATGCGCACGGAACGCGGCGTGTCTTCATGGGAAGTTGACGCCCTGAATCAAACTTTCCCGTGGAGGGATGCCATGAAGACCCACCTCGTTCTGGTGGCCGACCGTGCTGCCTCGCGCATCTACCGACTTCGCGCCAATAACGGCGGTCCGGAGTTGGTAGCGCAAGTGGAAAATCCCGCAGGGCACGGGCATGAACGGGATTACGGCAGTTCAAGACCAGGCAGGGTGGCAGGCGGTGGTGGTACTCGCCATGCGTTGGAGGACCACGAAACCTTGCGTGAGCACGAGACGGTAGCGTACGTGCACCGCGTGGCTGCACTGCTGGAAAAAACGCGCGCAGACGAACCGGGTGCCCATGTGGTGATTGCCGCGGCACCGCCTATGCTAGGTTTGCTACGACAACATGTTTATTTGCCGCGCCAACCAGCGGTGCTGGAATGGCCGCACAACTTGGCGGCGCTGCCAAGCCATGAACTTGATCAGCGCCTGCGCGAGGTGTGTCTGGAGCACTAGAGGCAGTGCGCTCTGGTCAATCCTTCAGGAAAGGATTGACCACATCGGCGACAGCCTTCGGGTCTTCCCAGTAGGGGTTGTGGCCCAGGTTCGGGAAGATTTTCACCTGCGCTTGCGGCAAGCCCTTGATGAGCGAGCAGCGTTCTTTCTCGCCCATCAAGTTATCCAGTGCGCCGAATACCAGCAGGGTGGGAGCCTGAATGCGCGGCAGCGTTGCCTGCAAATCACGATTGCCTAGGCCTTGCTCGAGAATCGTCAACCATACATGTACGGGCATGCCGGCAGCGTCGTTGCGCATGCGGCGCAGGAAGTCTTCATCCACCGGTGCAGTTGAGGTGTACCAGTCGATCATGAACTTGGAGTTCGGGTCGATGGGGTCCTTCAGTTGCACGATGGCGGAACGATAGTCGAAGGAGGCTTCGCCGCCACCACCTGCGGTGCAATCAGGGCGACTGCCGCCGGTAGAGGACTGCAGCACAAGCCGGCGAGTGTACTGCGGCGAGAACTCGGCGAAGGCCTGGGCGATGATGCTGCCGAGCGAGGTGCCATAGACGTCGGCGCGGGTAACCTTCAGGGCGTCGAGCAGCAGGCGCAGGTCGTAGGCGAACGTGAAGCGGTCATAGCAGCAGTCGGGCTTCGAGGTTTGACCGTGCCCGCGCAAGTCCGGAATGAGGTAGCGCTTACTGGTGTCGAGGTACGGCAGCAGTTGCACCCAGCCGCGGCCGTTGCTGGTGTAGCCGTGGATGAGCAGCACCACTGGGGCATTGCGCGGACCGACGTCCCAGTAAGCCATGCGGACGCCGTTGGGTAACTGGGCGTATTGGCGCGAAGCGTCGAAGGCGTCTAGATCTATTTTTGCCGGCGCGGCAACCGTGAGTGCGTCAACAGAGGGTTCCGCCGCTACAGCCAGCATTGTCGCGAGCAACAAGCCGGCGCAGGCGGCGCGTAGTGAGGCGGTGTGGCGAGCCATGGGGTAATCCGTAAATTAGTACCCTCCCTGTATACCCCATCAGGTGGGCGGATTGCCACGGCTTGGCATTTTCAACGACAGCATCATGGTGACCGCAAGAATGGTCACGGTGACCCCGAGCGACCAAGCCACGGGAATCTTCCAGACATCGATGAGCAGCATCTTGGTGCCAATGAAGCCTAGTACCAAAGCCAGGCCATAGGGCAGCAGATGGAAGCGCTCATGCATGTCCGCCAAAAGGAAATACATTGCGCGCAGCCCGAGGATGGCGAAGACGTTGGAGGTCAAGACGATGAACGGGTCGGTGGTGATGGCAAAGATGGCCGGAATGGAGTCGACGGCGAACACGATGTCCACGATACCGATGAGCAGGATGACCAGCAGCAAGGGAGTGGCTATGCGGCGGCCTTCGTGCAGCGTGAAAAAGCGCTCACCGTCATAGGCCGGGGATACCTGCAAGTGTCGCCGCAACCACTTGAGCGCGGGGTTGTCTCCCAGATCCGGTTCTTTCCCGGCAGCCAGCCACATCTTGATGGCCGTCAGCACTAGGAAAGCGCCAAACACGTACAGCAGCCAGTGGAATTTCACCAAGAGCCAAGCCCCTAGCAAAATCATGGCGGCACGAAGTACGAGCGCCCCAAGAATGCCCCACATCAATACACGCTTCTGGAACTCGGGGGGAACGGCGAAGTAGGTAAACACCATGAGGAAGACAAAAATGTTGTCGACCGCGAGTGCTTTTTCCACCAGATAGCCGGTGACGAACTCGAGTGTTTTCGCGTTCGCCAAGGGGTTGCCTTCGGCGCCGCCCAAGTGCCACCAGAGCCAAACAGCGAAGGCAGCAGACACTGCTACCCAAACCAACGACCAGGCTCCTGCCTCTCGGAGCGTGACCTTGTGGGCGCCCTGCTTTTCCATGGCGAGGAAGTCGACCAGCAGGGAGCCGATGACGAAAACGGTGAACAGAGTCCAGAGAAGCGGGGTACCGATGGTGGTCATTTGGCGCCGTCAGGAGGAGCAGACGTGAGTTTTGACCTTCCGCACGCCGGTGGTTCCCTTCCGGCGGCAGAATATTTTGTACTGGACGCCCTAGCTTGCCCGCACGGTCACTTGCAGTCGCCCGATATCGCCGGTAACCGTGTAGGCCGTTGTGGCCGCCATATGGCGAATGATCTGCAGGGCAAGGTCGTCATCGCCACTGCGTTCCAAGGGATTCCCTGCGGCAGCGATGGTTTCCCAGCCGAGGTCCACCGTGCCGGTCTTTTCGGAGTAGTCCACGGTCAGCGTCGCTCCATCTGGCGATAGGCGCCCAATCTCCAGTTGCACCAGTTCTTCCACCAGCAGCAGCAGGTTATGGCGAAGCTTCTCTGGCAGGGCCATCTTCTCGGCAAAGCAGTCGATTTCGCCGTTCATGGCATAGAAGTCGAAGTCGCGGCTGGTGATGGTGTGGCTATAACGGCGGATGCGCTGGATGAACGCGCGGGTACGTTCCCGTTGTGGTGCGCCGAAAATTTGCTCTGGTGGACCTTCTTCGTAAATCAGGCCCTCATCCATATAGAACACACGGTTGGAGACGTCGCGGGCGAAGTCCATTTCGTGGGTGACGATCGCCATGGTCATACCGTCGCGTGCCAGCTTGCGGATGACGGCTAGCACCTCGCTGACCATGGTGGGGTCGAGCGCTGAGGTGGGTTCGTCGAACAGAATGATTTCCGGGTCCATGGCAAGGCAGCGTGCAATGGCGACACGTTGCTTCTGGCCACCGGACAGTTGCTCTGGCAAGAAGTGGGCGCGTTCGGCGAGGCCCACCAGGCGCAGCAGGTCCATGCATTTGGTCTGCGCAGCGGCGGGGGTCATGCCCTTGAGCTTGATCGGCGCCAGCGTCAGGTTCTCGAGCACGGTGAGGTGCGCGAACAGGTTGAACGACTGGAACACCATGTTCATGCGCTGACGGAGTTTGGGGACATCCGCGCCGGGGGCAAGTACGTCCTGTCCGTCAATCTCGATGGTGCCGCCGGTGGGTT
>CALPVO020000229.1 GCA_943327025.2 Janthinobacterium lividum | reverse complement strand
TTGACGGGCCGTACCATCGGTGCGGAGCGGGCGCAGGCCATCGGGCTGGTGGCCGAAGTGGTGCCCGGCAGTTCGCTGGAGGCCACGGCCGAACGTACAGTCGCGGAACTGCTGAACGCCACGCCTTTAGCCTTGCGCCTGACCAAGCAGGCACTGCAGACCAACCTCGCCGCGCCTAGCTTCGAGGCGGCCATCGACTTGGAGGACCGCCAGCAGACCCTCATGGCGCTCCAGCCGGAATTCAGCGAGCGCATGCGCGCGTTCGCTGCCCGCGCCAAGCGCTGAGCCCGTATGATGGCTGCCGGGTAAAGCCCGGGGCATCGAAATGGATCTTCAAGTACAAGAAAGGCGCCGTCGTTGGCTCGTGGCCGGCATCACGCTGGCCTATCTCGTGCTCTGTACTTCTGTGCAGGCCCTGCCTGCGTTGTTCCCGGTGTGGTTAGTAACACTCCTGGATAACGGTTATGCCGTCCAGGTGGTGCGTTGGTTCATGGTAGGCGTCCTAGCCGTGGCGCTGGTGCGGCAGTGGGAAACCGTGCTGCGTGCGCCGCTGGCTTTCCTGTTGGCGGCGGTCTTCCTCAGTGCATTGGCCGCAGTGTTGTTTTCTCTCTCCGAGACCTCGGCCGCGGTCTCTTCTCTACTGGTGTTCGTGCAAAAGCCGGTGATAGTGCTGGGCTATTTGTGCATGGTCGGCACCGTCATTACGTTGCCGAGGCGTACCAACACAACCCGCGACCATTCCCTGATCTTCATTGACTCGTTGCAGTTCGTCGTCGCTGGCCTGCTGCTCATTTGGTTGTATTTCATTCTGCCGGGTGGCGACGACTCCATTCGTGGAGTCCGTGCTCGCAGCGTTCTAGACTGGTTGAAGATGGATGTGGCGCCGTTGTTTGACGTAGCGCTGTTGTTGGTGATGCTCTTCATGCCGCGTACCAGCAAGACGGGTGCCTTGCGGAATTTTTGGGGGGGGATTGCCACCGGTTTGGCGCTGATATTGGTGGGAGACCTGATCGTCATGTTGACCGATCAGGCGCCGTCCGCAGGAACGGACCTGGCCGCCAGTTTGTTCCAGCGCTCATCCATCGCCGCTTTTCTTTATGCGGGTCTCAGCGCCTTGCCGCCACTGGCCGATTGGACAGAGGCCCGTCCGGCACCGGTGGAACAGCGCTTGCGGGTGGTCAGTTCACTCCTTGTGGTGGTTTTGTTGGCGGCCTTGTTCTTCGAGCAAGTGGACCACGGCAGTTTTCATGCGCTCATGCTCTCGGCAGGCGCCACATTCTCGGGTCTTCTGCTTTTGTTGCGGCAGGTCGTTCTGCAGCGCCGTCGTAATGTGTGGACGGTGAAACAGCGACAGGAACTGGAGCGACAGGTTGCCGAGCGCACTGCCGAACTGTCCGCCGCGCGGGCGCGGCTGGAACTGCTAGCCAGCGAGGACCCGCTGACTTTATTGCCTAATCGGCGGGTGTTCGATGAGGCCTTGAATACCGCTTGGTCGGCGTGCGCGCGTGCGGGCCAGCCTTTGTCTTTGGCACTGCTCGATATCGACCTCTTCAAGGCCTACAACGACCACTATGGCCATCCTGCTGGGGACGCCTGCTTGCAACACGTGGCGAACATCCTGAAGCGCGTGGTACGTCGCCGGACCGACTTGGTAGCTCGCTACGGTGGCGAAGAGTTCTTGCTGCTGCTGCCACAGACCGACGCCGCCGGAGCCGAATTGTTTGCCGAACGCGTGCGTGCAGCCATCGAGGAAGCCGCGCTGCCGCATGCAGCCTCCACCGTCGCCAAGCACATTACCGTGAGTGTGGGGGTGGTCACGGTCCAGCCTGATGCCGTGTCCTTGCCGGAGCGCCTGTTTTTTGCGGCGGATGCCGCTCTCTACGAAGCGAAAGCGGAAGGGCGCAATTGCGTTCGAATCGGCAAGGCCTGACCGTTAGCCAACGCCGCAATGATGGGCGAATAACGGGCGATGTTTGGTTGCCGTAAACGCCGGCATCAACGGGTAGGCAACACACTGGCTAGCAGCTCATTTCGTGCCGCGTGCAAGCCCTGTTCGCCCGCTGCAACCGCTGCCAGCGCCGCGGCGAACGCCTGTCCGCGTGCCAGCTTGCCAACTCTTTCTTCCAGGGCGCGCACCAGCAAGGCCTTCAAGGCCATGCCGAGGAACCGCGTGCGCCAAGCGGCCAAGCCGCCGTTGGCAATTAGGTGGGCGCGATGGGCACGTATGGCGGCCCACACTTCCGGTACGCCATGGCCTTCGTGGGCGCGCGTGCACACCACTGGAGGGCGCCACTGTCCGGGCTTTGGTGGTCCCAGCAAGTGCTCTAAATCGCGCTGTGACTCCTCGGCGCCGGGCCGATCGCACTTGTTCAGCACGAAAATATCGGCCACTTCCATGAGGCCAGCCTTGGCCGCCTGAATTTCGTCGCCCCAGCCCGGGTTGAGTACCACCACGGTGGTCGCGGCGGCCTCGGCCACGTCGAGCTCCACCTGTCCCACACCCACGGTCTCGAGTAGCAGCCAGGGCCAGCCAGCTGCGTCCAACGCACGCAGTACCAAGGGCGTCAGCAGCGACAGTCCGCCGCCATGAGCATCGGCAGTCATGGAGCGGACGAACACGCGCGGGTCGCCGGCCACGTGGTCCATACGCAGGCGGTCGCCGAGGATGGCGCCGCGGGTGAGGGGCGAGCTGGGGTCCAGCGCGAGCACGGCTACGCGTTCATCCGCGGCGAGGCTTTCGCGTAGCAGAGCCCCTACCAGCGTGCTCTTGCCAGCGCCGGGCGCCCCGGTGATGCCTACCGTATAGCCCTGACCGCCGTGGCGGGCGAGGGCGGCGTCCAGCTCACCCGCTGCCGTGGGCTGGCGTTCCAGCAGGGTGATGGCACGAGCCAAAGCTGCCCGGTCGCCACTGGCGACGCGGGCGGCGAGTTCTGTCGGGCTGACCTGAGAGGGGGCCGGGCTCAGAGCGCCGACCGCAGGAAATCGATCAAGGAATCGGCATTGGGCACGGGCCGCGGGTTCGTGCCGCACCAGATGTCCTGGAAGATGTAGCCGGTGAGCCCCTGCAGGTCTTTTTCTGCCACACCCACTTCCTTGAGGCTGCGCGGCATGCCGAGGCTGCGGATGAGGCGGTCCGCCAACACGCTAGCCGGCGTGTTCGCCTCGCCGAGGGCTTGGCTGATGAGCTTCTGCCGGTGGCCATTCACGGGTTCGTTGAAGGCCAGCGCGAACGGTGCCATGACACACGAAGTGTAGCCATGCGGTACGTCGAACGAGCCGCCGAGCGCGTGGCCCGTGGCGTGACTGATGCCCATGGGTAGGCCAGCGACGATGGCGATCATGGAGCACCAGGCGCCAATCTGCGCCTTCTGGCGGGCTTCGAGGTCGGCCGGGTTCGCTTTTACGCGCGTGAGGCCTTCCGAGAGCAGGCGCAGGCCGTTGAGCGCCTCGCCATCCCAGTAGTCATTGGAATCCAGTGAGCCCAGGGTTTCGAAGCAGTGGTCGAGCGAACGTACGCCCGTGGACAGCCAGATCCATTCCGGCGTGTGCACGGTGACGGCGGGGTCGAGGATGATGGCGCGCGGCGTCATGGCCGGGTGCACATAGGCCTGCTTCACGTTCACCACTTTGTCCGTGGCGCCCGAAAGCGGGTTGAACTCGCCGCCGGAGAGCGTGGTGGGGATGATGACCACCGGGATATCCGGGCCTTCGAAGACGGGTGCCGTCACGGTGCGATCCGCGTTCACCACGATGTGGTACGGCTCCATGGCCTCCGGGCTGTCCAGCCCGTGCTTGAGGCAGATGGCGGTAATCTTGGTGCAGTCCGTGACCGAACCGCCGCCCAGCGATGCCAGCATGTCGGGGGCCACAGCGCGTGCGGCGCGGGTGGCCGCAATGACGTCTTCGCGCGGCACATGGGGGCGGACGCTGTCGTAGATGCCAACGAGCTTGCTGCCCAGAGCGCGCTCGATTTTCTGCACTTCGTCCGTCTTGTGCCGCAGCGTGTTGCTGCAGATGAGAAAGACGCGCTTGGCGCCCAGACGCTCGGCCTCGGCAGCAAGGGCTTCGGCGCAGGGCCGGCCGCTGTGCACGAACTGGAGCGGGCTCAAACCGATGGTCGTCTGGTACATGGCGCAGGTCTCCGTGGCCGGGTTCGCCGGATTGTAGTGGTGCTACCAATCGTGTACAAATAATTACCGATAGGCAACTACTAACACCTTCGGTAACTTTCTTGCACCGCGGCAGCGTTTGCCGTTGCTGGTGCTTTCCGGAGACTGCCATGACTACCCCGGCTACCGCTACCCACGTCGATCCCCGCGTCCCTGCCCGCGAAGTCTGTGTGGTGCGTTATCTCATCGACCGCTGGGCCACCGAGCGCAGCGAACAGGTCTATGCCGTGTTCGATGGCGGTGTCACCTTCACCTATGCGCAGCTGCGTGAGCGCGTGGTGGCGACGGCCGTGGGTCTGCAAGCGCAAGGCGTGCGCCGCGGGCATCACGTGCTGGCGTGGCAGCCGAACACGCCCGACATGCTGTTCACCTTCTTCGCCATCAACTATCTCGGCGCGGTCTATGTGCCCATC
>CALPVO020000228.1 GCA_943327025.2 Janthinobacterium lividum | reverse complement strand
CCGCTGAAGGGCAAGATCCTCAACGTCGAGCGCGCCCGCTTCGACAAGATGATTGCTTCGCAGGAAGTGGGCACGCTCATTACCGCGCTCGGCACGGGTATCGGCAAGGACGACTTCAAGGTCGACAAGCTGCGTTACCACCGCATCATTATCATGAGCGTCGATGGCGACGACCACGTATTCGTCCGTGAAGCGGCCGGCATGACGCGCATGGTCCGCATTGGGGAATACATCGACGCTACGTTGGGCGCACATGCCGCAGCGGTAGAAAGCGACGGGCACTCAGAAAAAATCCGCGCCGAAGTCAGCGGTCTGGCTCTCGGGGAAGTGCTGTGTTTCGGCGTGGACAACCGGCAGTTGCGGTTCAAGCCTATCCAGGCCGTCATCCGTCATCCCTTGGAAGAAAAGCTTTACAAGGCAAAAACGGCGTATGGGCGCACGGTACGTGTTACCTCAAGCCATAGCGTGTTCGTGCATGAAGACGGTGCCATTCGGCTAAAGCGCGGCGATGAACTGCGTGCTGGCACGCGGTTGGTCGCGCCGAAGCGGCTGCGCTTGCCGGAGACGGCGCCAGCCCAACTTTCGGTGGTGCGTGCGCTGCGGGTTAACGACGCTACAGCCCGCCAGGTGTGGCTGCGTGGCCCGGCGGTAGAAGCTTGGTGTCAGCGGCGGGTCGAACAGCGCCATGCCGCCAATGCGGCGTTGACCGCGCCGCGCGTAGCTATTCCGGCGGCAGTCGGCGCCGAACTCGCGGAGCGTCGTCGTGCCTCCGGCGTTCCCAACCGCGAGCTTTGCGCGCGCGTCGGAATTGCTCAGCCAGTTACCTTCTATGGTTGGGAGCAAGGCAAGTTGCGTCCTTCTGCCAGCCATTTCCAAGCCTATCTTGATGTCATCGGTGCCGACTCTGTCGCTGTGATGGGCAAGGTCGCGGTCGGCGAAAGCCGGCTGCAGCGCCAGTGGTTGACGCAGTATCGCGGTTCAGGCCGCAACGAGTTGCGTGCCCGTGTCCGCTTGGCGGACCTTGGGGAAACCGATCTCGCCTGGTTTGAGGCGCGTGAAGACTACTCGCTCTCGCCGGAACACTACGCGGACCGAGAAGTGGCTCCGCAGCTGGCAGTGAACGAAGACTTGCTGACGGTTCTCGGTTTCTTCCTCGCCGAAGGTTCCGTGTCGGACCGTGCCGGCATCCGTCTGACCATTGGCAAGGGGAATCGGCGCTTTGCCAGTGAAATGCGCGACCGCCTCACCCGGGTGTTCGGGCAGACCGCGCTGGAATATCGCGATGGTGAATCGGGCGCGGAGATTCGTCTGGTCAACCGGGTGGCAGCGCTGGCGTGGCAGCAGTTGTTCGGCTTCTCCAGCACCACCTCGCTCACCAAGCGCATCCCCGACTTGGTCTTCAATGTCGCCCCGGAGTTGCGCATGGCGTTCCTGCGCGGCTATTTGCTGGGAGACGGCACCGTGGCGGCCGAACGCGTGGCGTTCAGCACGTCTTCTTACGACATCGCCAGCGGCGTCATGTATTTGTTGTCCTCGTTCGGTGTCGTCGCTTCGCTTTCCGAGTATCAGCCGGATGGTGTCGTTCGCCAGATTCGGGGGCAGAACTGCGTCACTCGTCACCCTCACTGGATCATCAGCGTCACCGCTAGCGAAGATCTGGCAGCGTTGCAGCCGGCGTGGTGTGACCACGCAGGCGCGGCCACGGTGGAGGCAAAGCTGGCGCGCCTTGGTCCCTCGCGCAACCGGCGCTTCGAACTGCTGGATGGCGATTTGCTGTCCCTGCCCATCGTCTCTCTGGAAGAAGTGGCTCCTGGCAATGGGTTCGTTTACGACTTCTCGGTCGCCGATGACGAGAATTTCATCGCTGGCATGGGCGGCATTTGCTGCCACAACACGGACGCCGACGTCGACGGCAGCCACATCCGCACGTTGCTCCTCACCTTCTTCTTCCGGCAAATGCCGGAGCTCATCGAGCGTGGGCACATCTATATTGCGCAGCCGCCGCTCTACAAGGTAAAGCGTGGCAAGAGCGAAACCTACGTGAAGGACGATGCTGAGCTCGATAGCCTGTTGCTGAAGGCAGCGCTGGATGGCGCGGCAGTGCACTGCCGCGGCGGAGCGTTTGCCGAAGGCGCGGCGGCTCAGCCGCCGCTGGAAGGCGAAGTCCTGGAAACGCTGGCTCGCCACTATGTGGAAGTGCAGGCCATCGTGGCCCGCTGGGCGCGTCGCTACGATGCGCGCGTGTTGCAGGCCCTGCTCGACCTACCCCTGTTCTCCGCAGCGCAGTTCGCTGATGAAGGCGCCGCGGAAGCTTGGGGCGAAGCGCTGCAGTTGCGCTTGAACGAAGAAGTGCGTGCCGGTGGCAGCACCTGGCAGGTACTCGCCGAGCCGGCTGGCGCGGGGCATGGCGCACGGTTGCGCGTTCTGCGCAATGAACACGGCGTTACGGTAGAAAAGCATCTCCAGCAGGAATTCTTCGAAACTGGCGAATACCGCCGCATTGGTGCTCTGGCTGCTGCACTGGCCGGGCTGCTCGGCCCGGGCGCGTACGTCACCCGTGGTGATGGGGAAAGTGCCGCGAAGCGCCGCGAGGTACGTCGCTTCGGCGAGGCCGTGGATTGGTTGCTGGAGCAGGCGCGCAAGGGTCAGGCCATCCAGCGCTACAAGGGTCTGGGCGAAATGAACCCTTCGCAGCTGTGGGAAACCACCATCGACCCGGCGTCCCGTCGCCTCATCCAGGTGAAGATCTCGGACGCGGTCGCTGCGGCAGGGCTCTTCACCATGCTCATGGGCGAAGAAGTGGAACCGCGTCGCGATTTCATCGAACGCAACGCGCTGGCGGCTTCCAACCTGGATATCTGAGTGCCCGCGGCCACTCAGCTGCTTATCGTCAAACCGCAGAACGATTTCTGCGATGTGCACTGTGCTGCGCTGCCGGTGCCAGGCGCCAACGCCGACCTGCAGCGGTTGGCTGCAGTGGTCGACCGCTGCGGGGACCGCATCGGTCGCATCCAGGTCATGCTGGAGTTTCGCCATCCGTTGAATATTTCGCATGCCTGCTGGTGGCAGGATGCAACCGGCCAGTCGCCAGCACCTTTCACCGTCATTACCCGTGACGATGTGTTGCACAAGCGCTGGTATGCAAGAGATCCAGCGCTACAGGCGCTCGCGCTGGCTTACGTCTGTGCGCTGGAGCAGCGGGGACGTTACCCGCTGCTCGTCCGACCCGAACACTGTCTCATTGGCAGTTGGGGAGGCAGCATTCAGCCGGATCTGCAGGGGGCTCTGAACCGCTGGTGCCACCGTACTTTGCGTTCAGTGAGCTATGCCCCGATAGGCTTGAACCAGGGGACTGAACATTATTCGGCGCTGCAGGCCGAAGTTCCCGATTTGGGCGACCCCCGTACCATGGCGAACGATTCGCTGCTGACCTCGCTCGCCACGGCTGAGCACCTGATTATCGCGGGCCAGTCCCTGTCGCACGGCCTGGCCGCAACGGTGTACGACATTGCTGCTCTGCTCGGGCCGTCGGCGGTACGTAAGATAACGCTGCTGACGGATTGCACCAGCTCCATGGCGGGCTTCGAGGAAATGGGGAAGCGCTTCCTCGCGGACCTCGTCGGTCGCGGCATGCGGGTGGCGAAAAGTACGGAACTGCAGTTGGTATGAGCGCCCTGTCTGGCCGGCCAAGCTCGCCCCACTGGGCTGCTGGCCAGAGGCGTGCGTGCCTTGGGTCGTGTAGGCTATTGCTGCAAATGAGGAGACGGGCTCTTGGACGGTAGTACTCCCGCGCGGCATCTGTCGCGCCGCGACATCGCCTTCCTGCTGCACGAGTGGCTGGACGTGGCCTCCTTGACTGCGCGCCCGCGTTACGCCGAGCACAGTCGCGATACCTTCGACGCTGCGCTGGACACCTATGAAACGGTGGCGGTGGACTGCTTCGCGCCGCATTACCGTGCGCTGGATATTGACGAACCGCGCCTGGTCGATGGCCAGGTACGGGTACACCCGGCCATCGGCCCTGCCTTGCGCGCCTTCAGCGCGGCCGGTCTCATGGCCGCTACGCAAGACGCGGAGCGCGGCGGCATGCAGTTGCCGTTCGTGGTTGAGCGCGCCGGCATGGCTTGGCTGTTCGCCGCCAATGTGTCCACCGCCGGCTACCCCATGCTCACCATCGCGAATGCCAACTTGTTGTTGGCCTACGCGGACCCTGTGCTGGTGGAACGCTACGTGCCGGACATGCTGGCGGGCCGTGTGTTCGGCACCATGTGCCTGTCCGAACCGCAAGCCGGTTCTTCGTTGGCCGATGTCACTACCCGCGCGCTGCCGCAAGCGGACGGTACCTACCGCCTGCATGGCAACAAGATGTGGATTTCCGGCGGTGACCATGACCTCACCGGCAACATTGTCCACTTGGTACTCGCCAAGGTGCCCGCCCCTGAAGGCGGACTGCCCGCGGGTACCGGTGGCTTGTCGTTGTTCCTGGTGCCGAAGTGGTTGCCGGCAGCGGCTGGGGTTACTCCCGAGCGCAACGATGTCAGTGTGGCGGGCCTGAACCACAAGCTGGGCTATCGTGGCACCAGCAACTGCGTG
>CALPVO020000227.1 GCA_943327025.2 Janthinobacterium lividum | reverse complement strand
GCAGGTGGGCAGCATCGAATTCGCCGCCTCGCAGTTCGCCGTCCGATTGGTGGTAGTGATGGGCCACACCAAGTGCGGCGCCATCGCCGCGACCATCGAAGAACTGAAACGTCCTGCGGAGAACCAGTCACGCAATCTGCGCTCCATCGTCGACCGCATCCGCCCATGGGTGCAGACGCTCATGGAAACCCCACTGGTGCATGACCACGATGCCTTGCTGACGCACAGCACCCGCGCCAACGTACGCGCCTCCGTGAACCACCTGAAACATGCCTCGGAAATTCTCGAAGACCTCATCGACAACCATGGCCTCATGGTGGTGGGTGCTGAGTATTCGCTGGAAACCGGTGTAGTTGAGTTTCTCGATGAGCAATACGCCACCACGCCGTCTACAGGCTCGAGGGAGTGACCATGCAAATGAACGTATCCCGGCGCTACAAGACACTCTTGGCTCTACTACTTACCGCGACTGCGCTTACTGCGCAGGCACAGGGGGTAGGACAGGGGGCAGCAGCCAAGGCATCGGCGGCAGCAACGCCTGTCAGTATGGCCGCTGCGGCCGTAGCGGCTCCCGCCCTGCCCGGCCTTGCCGCCACTGCCGTCAGCAGTGCCGAACGCCGCGCGCAGGCGCCCTCGTTAGCGATGAGCAAGGATGGTGCCATTCACTTGGTCTGGCTGGACCGCGGCACCCTCGGCACGGCGGACAAGGTGGGAGCGCATGCACCGGGCGGGCACTCGCATCAGTCGTGGTCCGACGTGTATTACTCCCGCAGCGACGATGGCGGTAAAACCTTCTCGGCACCGCAACGCGTCAACGCGGCGGACGGTGAAGTTTGGGGCTTCTCCGTCAGCAAGCCCTCCATCGGTATCGGCCCGCGCGGCACAGTACATGTCACTTACCCTGCGAACGAAATCTCCGACACCAGCGGCAAGCCGGTGGCGGTGATGCACTACGTGCGTTCTACCGATGGCGGCAAGACGTTTTCGCAGCCGCTGCGCTTGAATACGAACCCGCCAGAAGATCTTTCCTCGGCGGTCCATGGTGGCCTCGCGCAAGCGCAGGCTTTCGGCACCCTCTCCGTAGGTCCAGAAGGCAACGTGTATGTCGCTTGGCTCGATACCCGCGTCATGAAAACGCAGACGGCCGCGTCCGCCACCTTCATGGCAGTGTCGCGCGATGACGGCAAAACTTGGGAAGGCGAACGCGAAGTGTCCGGCGCCGACGCTTGCCCCTGCTGCCAACTCACTTCCACCATCGGCTCCAGCGGCGAACTCATTATGGCCACGCGCGTGGTCCATGCAGGCAACCACCGCGAACCCATGGTGTCCGTATCGCAAGATGGCGCGAAGACTTTCAGCGCCCGCGTGGGTGTAGGTGGCCCGGCTTGGGTATTAGATGGCTGCCCGCTGAAGCCGACCGCGCTAGCGGCTAGCGGCAAGCTGCTGCACACGGCCGTGTTCAATGGGGCTGCGCAGCCGGCGGGGGTGTTGTATACGCGCTCTACCGACGGTGGCAAAACCTTCGAGCAGCCCATGACGCTCCACCCCGAAGCGGCGGTTTCCGATGCACCGACGGTGGCGGCGCACGGCAAACAGGCTTTCGTTTTCTGGCACGCCAAGCTTCCGGGCGGCGAGCGTCGTGTTTATGGGCGTACCTCCACGGACGGCGGTGCGCATTTCGGGGCGGTGTTCCCGGTGGGCTCGGCTACTGGCGCCTCCAGCCTACCCACCGCTGCCATGCTGCCCAATGGCAACGCCTTAGTGGCTTGGCAGCAAGGCGAGCAGGTCGTGGTAGCAACCGTGCCAGCCGCCCCTTCCGCGGCAGTGGCCGGCGTTCGGGCAGACCCGGTGGCTCTGGTCACCGCCGAGCAGTTCTCTACCCAACTGGCCGGCCATCAGGGCGAACTGGTAGTGCTGAACTTGTGGGCTACTTGGTGCGTGGCCTGCCTGCAGGAAATTCCCGACCTCATCGCCCTGTCGCAGGAGTTCGCGGGTCGCGGCGTCAAACTGCTAGCCGTCTCCATGGACGACCCGGAAGAACTCTCGCGCGTCGCCGCCTTTCGCGACAAGCATTTCCCCGCTTTCAATACGCTGCTGCGTAACGAGCCGGGCATGGACACGCTGGTTAGCCGCATCGACCCGGCGTGGAACGAACTGCTCCCCACCACCTATCTCATCGGTCGCGATGGAGCGGTGCTGAAGCGCCTGCAGGGCAAGCGTTCGCTCGAAGGCTTTCGCGCCGAAGTGAACAAACTGCTATAAAAAAGGCCGCCCTTGCGGACGGCCTTTAACTTGCCTTGCGGCACCGGAGCCCGGCGAACCGGGCCCGCGGGTTTCCTGCATTAGAACTTGTAAGTGACGCCAGCCGAGAACATACGCGGCTCCTGCCACGTGGCGTTCCGGAACATGCTGAAGTCGATGCCCTGAAGCTGGCGCGACTCGTCCGTAACATTGCGCACGGCTACGAAGAAGTCGGCAGTGGCATCGCCCACGGCAACATCCGACAACAGCAAGCGAGCGTTCAGCATGCGGGTCGACGGCACGGAGTTCGTACCCACCACATAGCTGCCACCAGCGTTCGGGGCTGCCAACGTCTTGTTCACCGTATACAGGTTCATCGCGGAGGTGAACGTGTAGTCGGCGACCAAGCGCACGGCACCTAGCTTCGTCTGGAACAACCGACCATCGAGGTTCAGGTTGACCGTGTTACGCGGTGCGTAGGCAGCGAGACGGTTCGACGCCGTGTCGATGATGGGACGGCCCGGACGGAACGAGTTGTCCAAGTACTTCCTGAAGTCCGTGGACAGGTAGCCGTAGCTGGCCTGGACACGCCAGCCGTCGGTGATGAGCAACTGGGCTTCTGCCTCAAAGCCCTTGTACACGGCTTCACCAGCGTTGGTGAGGTAGGACTGCGTGGTGGCCGGGATGAGCTGCGTGATCTGCAGATTCTTCACGTTGTTGTGGAAGAACGCAGCGTTCAAGCGCGCCTTGCCGCCCAGCAACGTGGTCTTGATGCCCAGTTCCTTGGACAGCGAGGTCTGCGGCTGGTACGGCGTAGTGGCCACCGCCGGGATGGCAAGTTCAGCCGAGAAGCCGCCGCTCTTGAAGCCCTTGGCAACACGCAGGTAGACGTTGGTGTCCTCGTTCAACTTCAGCGAGATGGACGCCATCGGGGTCGTGCCCGAGAAGCTGTCGTCGTAGCTGGTGAACGGAAGAATGTCTGTCGTGCGGGCACCGCCGAAACCGGCCGTGTTGTAACGGTGCGTCCAACCACCACGGTCTTCCTTGGTGGTACGGATACCGGCGGTCAGCGTCCAACGGTCGATGGTGTAGTCAGCCTGCGCAAACGCGGCCTTCGCCGTGGTGTCCACGGCGTAGTCGGAACGCTGCGGGCCCTGGCCGAACAGCGTGAACAGCTGGGCGCCGTTGGTTTCACCGTCGTCCGTGAAGTGGTACAAGCCGGCCACCCACTTCAAATCGCCAGCCGAACCGTTCCACTGCAGTTCGTGCGAACGCTGGCGATAGTCGGTGTTGCGGTTGTAGTAGGCGCTCATGCCCCAGTTGAAGGTGGGCGTCAAAGCGATGGAGTTCAACGGCATGCCGTCAATGTCCTGGCTATCGCCGAAGTACATCTTGCGGTCCGCGAAGATGTACTTGAGCGACTGGCTCTCGGAAAGCTGGTAGTCCACCGTGAGCGAGTGCGCGGAAGACTTGCCACGCTCCCAGATGGGGCCGCCATTGGTGCTGACGAAGTCCGGACGCTTGGTGGTGACGTACGGCAGCGCCGCGCGCTGGATACCACCACCCACAAAGGCACCGAACACGGACGGGAACGTGCCACCCCAACCGCTGACGGCATACAGCGACGACGGCGTCGGGGTGTTGTCCTGCTTCGAGTAGTCGAACGAGTAACCCACCTTCAAGGCATCCGAAAGATCGAGGTCCACAGCGATGCGCGCGGCTTCGCTGTCGATGGCACCCATGTTCGGACCCGAGAGGTTGCGCATCCAACCGTCCTGCTTTTCCTTGCGGACGCCGATGCTGGCGCTGGCAATGCCCATCTTCGGCAGGTCGAGCATGAGGCGGGCGACCGAACGGCCGTACTCGCCGAACTCCACCGACGCCTTGCCACCGAGCTCGCCGGACGGGGCGCGAGTAATGAAGTTGATGGCGCCGCCTTCGGTGTTGCGACCGAACAGCGTGCCCTGCGGGCCGCGCAGCACTTCAACGCGCTGGATATCCACCACGTCAAACACGGCGCCCTGGCTCTTGCCCAGGTAGATGCCGTTCAGGTACATGCCGACGGCAGGGTCGACCCAAATGGCCGGCTGACCCGTGACCGAACCGCGAATACCCACCGTAGAGATGAGCTTGTTGCCCGGGTTCGAGCGGAACATGACGTTCGGTGCCACGCCGTTCAGGCCAGCGACACTTTCGATGCCGCGAACTTCGAGCTGTTCAGCACCGATGGCCGTAACCGACAGGGGGACGTCCTGCAGGTTCTGCGCACGCTTCTGCGCGGTGATGATGACTTCTTCGAGCGCGTCGGTCTTGTCGGCAGCCTCAGCATAAGCGTGGGAGGCAGCGGCAGAG
>CALPVO020000226.1 GCA_943327025.2 Janthinobacterium lividum | reverse complement strand
GTAGGTCACCACCAGCGTGCCGTTTGGGCTGCCATCTTTGGCAAGCAGCCCTATGTCGAAGTGGCTCGACAACGCCGGCGAAGGATTTCCTTGGCCGCGAACCTGCTGAACCAGCGTGCCGTCTTTGGCGAACCATTCCACCTTCACCAGTTCCGGGTGTCCGTTCACGAGCCCATTCATCAGGCCGTTCATGACGCTAGGCGACCCGGCGGCTCCGGCGCTTGATGTGCGAGCGATAGACTGCGCTATGGCTACCTGATGCGAGCGCTGCGCTTCCAGCATGAAGCGATGGGTGCTGGTTTCCAGGACGTCTTCGAGCCGCTCCACTTGGGCGGTATGTTCCAGCAACAGGGAACCGGCCAGCGCGCCACAGATGGCAAGCCCTGCTATCGCGCCCCCGGTGAGCGCCTTGGACAACATGGAACGGTAAAACCACATGACGGAAATGTTACCTACCGGCGCTACTTGAAGGCTGCGCCTGGTTCACAGATTCCGGCACAATCCGCGAATGGCTTCTACCGCATTACCCTACTTTTCTCCGGAGACTTGCGTTGGACGCGAGCCCCCGTCGCTAGTGGAACTGGAGCCCGGTGGGCGGCATGCATGCCACGCCTCAGTCTGGCCGGTGTGGCAAGCGCTGGTAGCGGCGGCGGCCAAAGCCGGCATTGAACTGGCGGCGGTGAGCGCGTATCGCAGCTTCGCGCAGCAAGAGGCCATTTGGAACGCGAAGTGGCGCGGTGAGCGGCCGGTGCTGAACCGCGCAGGAGAGTCGGTGGAGATGGCCCGCCTGAACGATGGCGAGCGCGTGGCTGCCATTCTCGCGTGGTCCGCCTTGCCAGGCGCCAGCCGTCACCACTGGGGGACAGAGTTCGACATTATCGACCGCGCTGCGCTGCCCAAGGGCTACGTGGTGCAGTTGGTGCCCAGGGAATATGCCGCGGGTGGCCCCTTCGAAAGGCTGGGCCGGTGGCTAGACGAACATCTGGAGGGGCACGGATTTCACCGGCCCTACCGGCGGGACTTGGGTGGGGTGGCGCCGGAGCCTTGGCATTTGAGTTGCACGGCGGTTGCCGGCGAGGCATCGCGGCGGATGCGCCTGCCGCATTTGCACGCGGCTATCGCTAGTTCAACGATGGAAGGTCGTGCGGCGGCGCTGGCAGAACTGCCAGCGCTATACGAACGCTATGTGCGTCGCGTGGACCGTCCGCCGCCCTTGCGCAAACGGCTAACGAAATAAGCCGGCAGCAGGCGCTTCAAGCGCCACATCCAGCGCGAATCTGCCGGTAGCGCCAAGTGGAACTTGCCAGCCACCACGGCCTCCAGAATGGCCTTGGCGCATGCTTCGGCGGTGAAGTTGCTGGTTTCCATCCAGCGGCGGGCCGTGGCCATTTCCTTGGTGCCGGCACGGGCCGTGTCCAGCAGGCGCGTCTGAAAGAACGTGGGCATGACGGCCAGCGCGTTCACGTTCGTACCGCCGAGCTCGGCGGCCAGCGTTTCCGTGAGCGAGATGACCGCGGCCTTAGAAGCGTTGTAGGCGCCCATGAGCGGCGGCGCGGCAAAGCCCGCCGCGGAGGCGATATTCACCACGGCACCGCCATCGGGCGCGGCCTTGAGGTGGGGCAGAGCCAAACGGCTGCCAGTGGCCACGGCCACGACGTTGATCTCGAGAATCCAGCGCCAGTCTTCGGCAGGCGTGGTTTCGATTCGGCCAGCCGCGGCAACGCCGGCGTTGTTCACCATCAGGTCCAGGCCACCGTTGGTGCCCGTGAAACTGTCGAGCGCAGCCGCCAAGGCTGCTTCGTTGGTGACATCACCGAGGTAGTCGTAGACGCTGCCGCCGGCCGCCTTCAAGGCGGGCGCGGTTTCGGCCAAGCGTTGGGCTTCACGGTCGAAACGACCGATGGTCCAACCCGCTTTGGCGAGTTCGGTGGCAAGCGCGAGACCGAGGCCGCTACCGGCCCCGGTGATGAAGGCCCGGCGTCGCGACCAGCGCGAGCCGAGCCGTGCAGCGGCTTCAGGCATTCCAGACGTCCTTGAGCTTCCTGACCATCAGGGAGCGGACTTCCGGCATGGGGTTGGGGTCCCGGGTGAACACCGGCGGCTGGCGCCGCAGAAGCGGCCAGTTGCCGGTGCGTAGCACCTGCTGCAGGAAGAGCATCATCCCGTCGATGGCCTCGATGTACGGGTTGCGCCCAGCGTACAACACTTCCATCAAATGGTACGAGCCTTCGAACGAGCCTTCGAGACGTTCGCGCCGCGTGGCGCTGACAAACATGGGGGTACGGCGCAGCAGGTCCAGCCCGGAGGCGTAGTGCACCACCACGCGGCCGTCCGGCGAACGCCCGTGCGCCATACCGGCCAGAACGAATTCCGGATAGAGCCGGTCGCGGCATTTTTCCAGATAGCAGCGGTCTGAAAACTGCGCCAGCAGGTCGGCAGTGCCCAGCAGATGGCCTATCTTGCGGTCGCGCGGGTCCGTGGTCTGGATGCGTTCCAGTGGCACTTCGTACCCGGTGTAGTGCACCACTTGCGTGGCTATCTCGACCCAGTGCCCCATGCCCGCGGTTGGCAGGAAGCGCCCGAGAATGCGCGCGCTGCGCGACACATGCGTCCGTGTCAGTTCGGCGCCGTTCTGGGCGGATTCGCCGGTTTCTCGCACGTAGCCGGCGTCATGGAACAACGAGGTGATGATGCCCATGGCCGCGCGGTCTGCCCCGAGGCGCCACTCCATGGGACGTGATTTTTCCCAAGCGACCAGCAGGCGTGCCATGGCCAACACGTTGTCGAGCGTGTGTTGGCGGTCGTGGTAGACGGTATCGATACCGAGATAGCCCGGAATTTCGCCGGCGAACAGCTGCTCGATGAACTCGAAGGCAGCGTTGATGGGCTGGAAGGAAGCCTCCGGCCACTGGTTGACATAAAGATTCTCGACGGCTTGGCGGGTGGCGCTGACCGAACTGACCTGAACGGTGTTCGTGACGTCGTAATCGCTGCGCCTGTAACGCGGCGGACCGGGGTTTGCGCTTCCCGCGGTTGCCATCTGAATCGCCATCGAAAGAGTCTAGGGGAGCGCCTCCCTGCAAAAACGGAACTGGCGCACGGTTTCACCCACCAATTACGACGCGCAGTTCAGGGCGCGTGGAACTCTGCGACGACGGGAGCATGGTCCGAAGGGCGCTCCCAAAGTCGCGGTTCGCGGTCTACATGGCAGCCGGTGCAGTTGCCCGCCAACGCTGCGGTGGCGAGCACCAAGTCGATGCGCAGGCCGTGGTTCCGTCGGAACGCGCCCATGCGGTAGTCCCACCACGAATAGCTGGCTGCGGCTTGTTCGAAGCGGCGGAACACGTCTTCCAAGCCCAACGCCAACAGTGCGGCATATGCGGTGCGTTCCGGTTCGCTCACCAGCACGCCGCCGGCCCATTTGGCCGGCTCATGGACATCGCGGTCGTCGGGGGCGATGTTGAAGTCGCCCACCAAAGCGAGTTTTGGAAAGCGGGCCACTTCGGCTGCCAAGTAGTCTTTCAGGCGCGCTAGCCATTCCAGTTTGTACGGGTACTTTTCCGAGTCGAGCGACTGCCCGTTCGGCACATAGACGCAAATGACGCGCACGCCGGCTACCGTCGCGGCAATGACGCGGCGCTGTGGGTCGTCGTAGCCAGGAATGCCAATGGCAACGTCTTCAAGCGGCTGACGCGCGAGCAAAGCCACTCCGTTGTAGGTCTTTTGGCCGCTCCACACCGCTTGCCAGCCTGCAGCGGCAAGGGCCTCGGCTGGAAAGTCTTTGTCTTCCAGCTTCAGCTCCTGCAAGCCGATAACATCGACGGGAGAGCCTTCCAGCCACTGCTGCAGTTGCGGCAGGCGCACGCGCAGCGAATTGACGTTCCAGGTGCCTATCTTCAGCGTGCCAGTGGTCATCGTTTCGTACTCATCGTGTCGTGCTCATCGCATTAAGGTTTGGGTCGTGGGCGCTCAAGCTGCCAACCCTTGCTGCCGCAGCAGCGCCGCGGGGTCTGGTTTGCGGCCACGGAAGGCTACGAAGGCGTCCATGGCTTCGCGGCTACCGCCACAGGCCAGTACCTCATCGCGGAAGCGCTGCGCGGTGGTGCTGTCGAACACGCCAGCTTCTTCGAAGGCGCTGAAGGCGTCCGCCGCCAGTACTTCCGCCCACTTGTAGCTGTAGTAGCCCGCTGCATAGCCGCCCGCGAAGATATGCGAGAAGGCATGGGCAAAGCGGTTCCATTCCGGAGCTTGTACTGCCGCTGCGGTGGCGCGCGCTGCCGCTAGCGTTTCGGCAATACGTGCTCCGGCACTAGGGGAGTACTGGGCGTGCAGTTGAAAGTCGAACAGCGCGAACTCCAATTGCCGCGCGCCGAACAGCCCGGCCTGGAAACGGCGCGAGTTCAGCAAGCGCTCGAGCAGCTCTGCAGGGAGCGGTTCGCCGGTATCCACATGGCCCGACAGCAGCGGCAGCGCTTCGGGCCGCCAGCACCACTGTTCCATGATCTGGCTCGGCAGTTCCACCGCATCCCAAGCCACGCCGTTGATGCCCGACAAACTCGGGTAGTCGACGCGCGTGAGCAGGTGGTGCAGGGCATGGCCGAATT
>CALPVO020000225.1 GCA_943327025.2 Janthinobacterium lividum | reverse complement strand
GATGGGCATCGCCAGCGTCAGCTTGGGGCTCGCCAGCAGCCAGCGCGATGGCTGGGTGAAGAACACGCTGCCCACCGCGGTGCACTCCACGCTGAACGACAAGGACACGCAAGCGGCCCGTCTGTCGGCTAACTTCGCTTTCAGTGAGGACTTCCAGGCGGACTACCGCTTCGACTGGACGAAGGTGGACCAGGCTTCGCAGCACTCGCAGCTATCGCGTGCCTTTTTGCCGTTTCTCACCTCGTTTGTCGCTTCCGGTCGTCAGGAAGCTGCCGCCATCAATGGGAACACCTTCGAGAAGCTGGACATGCAGGGGCATTCCCTCACCTTCACCTGGGATGTCAATGACACCACCCAGCTGAAGTCCATCACCAGCTACCGCCAGATGGATTGGGACGACAGCCTCGACCTTGACGGTTCACCGCTCTTGGTTGCCGAGACGGCGCGCTTGTCGACCTACGAGTCGAAGTCGGAAGAACTGCAGTTGGTGGGCAGCAGTGGCGCTATCAACTACGTGGCCGGCCTTTACTGGTTCGAAGACGACGGCTACACGCGCAACCCGCAGAACTTCTTCTTCGGTACGTTCAATTTCGACAGCAACTACGGTTTCGGCACGCGCGCCTATTCGGCTTATGGCCAGATGGACTTCAAGGCCAGCGAGCAGCTGACCGTGACCGCTGGCCTGCGCTACACCAACGAGCGCAAGAGCATCGACCGCAACCTCGGCGTGAACTTTGCGATTGGCTCGCCGTTCATTCCGCTGTTCCCGGTGGGTGGCACGCAAGCCGAAGACACCTTCAGCGCGGCCACGCCGCTGCTGAGCGTGGCCTACCAGTTCAGCGACAACCTGAACGGCTACGTGAAGTACTCGGAAGGCTTCAAGTCTGGTGGCTTTAACGGCGAATATGGTGTTGTGGGCTTCACGCCCGATGTGGTGGCCGGCAACGTGGCGGAAACGAAGACGCCGTTCAAGCCGGAGAAAGTGAAGTCGATTGAAGTGGGCTTGAAGGGGACTTTCCTGGATGGCGCGCTGACGGTGAATGCCGCGGCGTTCCAGAACAAGACGAAGGACCTGCAGTTGGCCATCTTCACGGCGCAAGGCGCTGCCGCTTCGGTGGTGCGTAACGCCGGTAAGGCCACGGCCAAGGGCTTCGAGCTGGAAACCAGCTGGCGTGTCAGTGACAAGGTGCGTTGGCAGATGGGCGCGGGCCTGCTGGACGTGAGCTATGACGAGTTCATGGACGGTGGCGTGAACGTGGCCAACAACCGCGCTGTCATCCATGCGCCGAAGTACACCTTCAGCACGGCGGTAGATGCTGAACTGCTGCGTGACTGGTGGGGTGCCCTGCGTCTCGTGGCGGACTACAGCTACAAGGGCGCGCACTACCTCTACCCGTACCAGCTCAGTGGCCCGGGCCAGCCTGGCTACAACGCGGGTGCGGCAGTCGCCGGCGATACGCGCGTGAAGCCGGTGGGCTTGCTGAATGCACGCCTCGTCATCAGCGACATCAAGGCAGGCGAAGCAACGGGCGAGATTGCGTTGTGGGGCAGCAACCTCACCGACCGCAAGCACGCCGCGAACTACATCGACTTCGGGCCCGGCTTCGGTAGCCTGACACCGGTGTACTACATCGACCCGCGCATGGGCGGCATCGAGTTCAAGCTGCGCTGGTAAGCGGCTAAAGCCTAGAGTCGGGCCCGGAAACGGGCCTACTAACAAAGCCGGCACCCGTGAGGGCGCCGGCTTTTTCATGGGCGCTATTGGGGGCCAGCTTTACCGCAGCCCGCGCTCGCGAGCGAGGTTTAGTGCCAAGTCTTCAATCATGTCTTCCTGGCCACCCACGGTCTTCATGCGTCCCATCTCGAGCAGCAGTTCGTGCGAAGGAATGCCGTACTTCGCCTGCGCGCGCTTGGCGAACAGCAGGAAGCTGGAATACACGCCCGCATAGCCCAGCACCAGGCTGTCGCGGTCGATGCGGATAGGGTGGTCCATCAACGGCACCACACGCTCTTCCGCCACGTCCGTCAGCTTGAAGACATCGACGCCCGTGACGATGCCCATGCGGTCGCATACGGCGTTGAAGACTTCGAGTGGCGTGTTGCCGGCGCCGGCACCCAGGCCTGCTGCCGAACCGTCGATACGGGTTGCGCCCATCTCTACGGCCGCTAGTGAATTCGCGAGACCCATGGCGAGGTTGTGGTGGCCGTGGAAGCCAATTTCGGTGGTGGCATGCAAGCCGGCACGCAGTGCGCCGATACGCGCCTTCACATCATCGGGGAGCATGTAGCCGGCGCTGTCGGTGCAGTAGATGCAGTTGGCGCCATAGCTTTCCATCAGCTTGGCCTGCGCCAGTAACTGTTCCGGCGTCACCATGTGCGCCATCATCAGAAAGCCCACGGTATCCAGCCCCAGCTTCGCGGACAAGGCAATGTGCTGTTCGGAAACGTCCGCTTCCGTGCAGTGCGTGGCTACACGCAGCGTGGCCACGCCGCAGTCATGCGCCATGCGCAGGTGTTCCACGGTGCCGATGCCCGGCAGCAGCAGTGCGGAAACGCGCGCACGCTTCAGGCGCGGAATGACGCCGCGCAGATATTCTTCGTCCGTGTGCATCGGGAAGCCGTAGTTCACGGAAGCACCGCCCAGGCCGTCGCCGTGCGTCACTTCAATGAGCGGCACGCCGGCCTCGTCGAGGCCTTCGGCCACATTCACCATTTGCGCGAGCGAAATCTGGTGACGCTTCGGGTGCATGCCGTCGCGCAGGCTCATGTCATGCAGGGTCAGGGTCTTGCCGTTCAGCGCGGCCGTGGCGGCCGGCACAGTGTGGTTGGGGGTCATGGGCGTGTCCTCAGGCGGCCGTGGGCACAAAGCGCCCGGCGATGATTTCCTCGGCGATCATTTCTGCGGTGCGCAGGCCTGCGGCAGTCATGATGTCCAGATTGCCCGCGTACTTCGGCAAGTAGTCGCCAAGGCCTTCCACCTCGAGGTAGATGCTCACGCGGTTGCCGTCGAACACGGGGCCATTCTTCAGACGATAGCCGGGCACGTATTTCTGCACCTCGGCAATCATGGCGTGTACGGAAGCGGTGATGGCGGCTTGGTCCGGCGTGCCTTCGGTGAGGCAATGAACGGTATCGCGCATGATGAGTGGCGGTTCGGCTGGGTTCAGCACAATGATGGCCTTGCCCTGCTTGGCGCCGCCCACCACTTCAATGCCGCGCGAAGTGGTGCGGGTGAATTCGTCAATGTTCTTACGCGTGCCGGGGCCCGCGGAGCGCGAAGACACTGTAGCGACGATTTCGCCGTAGGCCACGGGCTGCACCCGGGACACTGCCGCCACCATCGGGATGGTGGCTTGGCCGCCGCAAGTGACCATGTTCACGTTCATCTCGTGTTTGCCGGCATGCTCGGCCAGGTTCACGGGAGGTACGCAGAACGGGCCAATGGCGGCGGGGGTCAGGTCGATCATCACCACGCCCAAGGCATTCAAGGCCGCCGAATTGGCCTTGTGCGCATAGGCACTGGTGGCGTCGAAGGCAATCTGTACGCCATCGGCGAGTACGTGCGGGAGCAGTCCCGGCACCCCGTCGGCGGTGGTTTTCAGGCCCAAGTCGCGGGCCCGAGCCAAGCCTTCTGAGCCGGCTTCAATGCCCACCATCCACACCGGTTCAATCCACTCACTGCGCAGGGCCTTGTAGAGCAGGTCCGTGCCGATGTTGCCGGAGCCGATCAGGGCGGCTTTCAGGCGGGGCCGGGGGTTGGGGGTGGGCGCCATGGGTCATTCCTCGCGTCGGGCGGTGGGCGGCTGGATAGGCAGAATGCGTAAAACCAAGGGGCTCTATTAAACGCAAATTGTTGCCAAACTGCCAGTCGATGGCATAATTGCGGAAAGCGTTGGCATTGTACTAGCGCAAGTCTTGCCGCAGGTCACAGCGCACTTCAACGGCGCAAGTCACAGCACACGGGGTCCCCATGGCGGTCGCATCACTCGGCTACTTGGTCATTGAATCCACGGACCTTGCCGCCTGGCGCAAGTTCGCTGGCGACCAGCTCGGTTTCATGGTGAAGGACGCCCCGGATGGCGCCCTCTGGCTGCGCACGGACGACCGCCCCTTCCGCTTCCTCGTGGTGCCTGGCACCAAGGATGCCTTTTTCAGTGCTGGCTGGGAACTGGCGGACGAGGCCGCGTTCGAGGCCTGCTTGGCGGCATTGCAGGTGGGCGGGCACGCGGTAACGCGTGCTGACGCCGCCACCGCCCAAGGCCGCTGCGCCCATGGTTTGGCTACCCTCAAGGACCCGGCCGGCAACGTGGTGGAGCTGTTCCATGGCCGCTTCCGCGACTACGCGCAGTTCGCCTCGCCGCAGGGCGTGTCAGGCTTTGTCACCGGCGACCTTGGCCTCGGCCACGTGGTGCTCCCGGCACCGAACCTCGCCGAGACCGAGACTTTCTACAAAACCTTCCTCGGCTTCGCGGACACCGACGAGATGCGCCTGCAGATGTCGCCGAACCCGGCAGACCCGTTGCTGGTCATCAAGTTCATGCACTGCGCGAACCCGCGTCATCACAGCCTCGCCCTCATCCCCATGCCCGTCACTTCAGGTGCCGTACATGCCATGGTGGAAGCGCGCACGCTGAACGACGTC
>CALPVO020000224.1 GCA_943327025.2 Janthinobacterium lividum | reverse complement strand
AGCACGGCTTCGATTTCGGCAGCGGCCACGTTTTCACCGCCCACCTTCAGCATGTCCTTGAAGCGGCCATGGAAGAGGATGGTGCCGTTCTTGTCGAGCGAACCGATGTCGCCGGTGTGGAACCAGCCGGCGCTGTCGAGCGCCTGCGCGGTCTTCTCGGCATCGCGGTAGTAGCCGTCGAAGAGGTTGTAGCCACGCACCAGTACTTCGCCGCGCAGGCCAACGGCCAGGTCCTGCTTGGTCTCAGGGTCGACGATGCGCACTTCCTGGCCCGGCAGCGGCCGGCCGAGGCGAGTAATGCGCAGCTCTTCCGGCTCGTCCCAGGCGCCCGTGCATACCGTACCGGCGGCTTCGGTCATGCCGAAGCTGCCCACCTGCAGCGCGTTCGGCATGGCGGCCATGATGGGCGCGGCCACGCCCGGCGGCTGCACCGCGAAGTTGCTGTTCATCAAGCGGATGCGCGACAGGTCGCGCTTCTTGAAGTCCGGGTGATACACCAGGCCCTGAATGAGCGTGACGAAGCTGGGGTAAGTAGCGCTTACCTTGTACTTCTCGAGCATCTTCAGCGCCACGCCCGGGTCGAAGTGGCCCATGGTGAGGTAGGCACCGCCCACATCGAAGATGGCTAGCATGGGCAGCACGGCGGCAATGTGGAACATGGGCAGCGGCGACCAGAAGCGGTCCTTCGCCGTCAGGCGGTACCGCACAGCGCCCAGGTTCATGCTGTTGCGCACCTGCGCTTCATGCGTAATCAGGCAGCCCTTCGGGTTCGCTGTGGTGCCCGACGTGTAGAGCATCAGCGCATGGTCGCGCAGGCGCACACGCAAGCGGGCGCGATGCACTTCGAGCACGTTCACCTTGCGCGCCGCGGCCTCGAAGGCCTTTTGCGTCACGAAGCCCTTCGGCTTCGCCTTGCCGATGACCACCACATTGCGCAGACGCGGCGTGGCGGCGAGGTGCAGGTTCATGGGGTCGGCGTCCTTCGCCAGGCCCGGCAGGGCGCCGTTCAAACGCTCGATGAAGTCGACGTGGTCGGCGACGGCGTCCGTGGTCACGACGGTGACGAGATCGCCGTTTTCAATGACGTAAGCCAGTTCGCTGCTCTTGTAGCGCGCGTTGATGGGCACGGCGACGGCGCCGCAGAAGGCTACCGCGAAGAGGAACTCCACGAAGTCCGGGCAGGTGTGCATCAAGATGCCCACGTGGTCGCGCGGCTTAACGCCCATGGCCTGCAGGCCGCGAGCGCGTTCCAGCGCGCGCTGCGCCAGTTCGCCGTAGCGGAACTCGGCGTCCGGGAACACCAGCGCCAGCTTGTTCGGGTAGCGGTCCGCCGCTGTAAGCAGCAGGTCGCCCATGGTGGTGGCACGAATGCGCAGACGGGCGAAGTCCTCGTGGCCCGGGGGCGCCGCCAGCATCGCGGGTTTACGGCGGGCGGGCTTGACCGCTGCCTTCGGCGCAGGCTTCGTCCGTGCTTTTACGGGTGCCTTGGTGGCCTTTTTAACCGCCGTCTTGGCGGCTGACTGGATTGCCGGACGTTTGGCCGTCTTTTTCGCTACCTTTCTCTTCGCCATGGTGCTTCCCCCTCAAACTGCTGGCTTGCAGCGGGAGCGTAGGCCCGCCGACCGGAGTTGGAAACTAACACGCGCGTGACGGTAAAAAACAGTCAGGCTTGTTTTTTTGCAGGGCTTCAAGCCTAATTCGCCTTCGCCCGGTAGTCTTCGACCACGGGGCCACCCACGGGGGATGCATGAGCGTGACGAGTTTGAAGCAAGCCAACCCGGCGGCACCTGCCGCCCGCGCCGAGTTGGAACCACCCAAGGACTGGGGCATGAGCGACGCGGAACTCGCCGCGGCGCCGCTTGCTTATCGTTCGGACTTGCTGGCGAACCAAGTGTGGATGGTGTCTGGCGGCGGCAGCGGCATGGGCCGCGCCATGGCGTTCGTCCTCACGCGCTTGGGCGCGCAGGTCGTTATCTGCGGCCGCAGCCTCGAGAAGCTGCAGAAGGTAGCAGCCGCGGTGGAACACACCTGCGGTCGCGTCGTCGGCACGCACTCCATGAATATCCGTGACCCGCAGCAGGTAGAGACGATGTTCGACGCCGTGCTGCAGCAGTACGGTCGGCTGGATTGTCTGGTGAATAGCGCCGGCGGGCAGTTCCCGCAGGCCGCACTCGACTATTCGGTGAAGGGCTGGAACGCCGTCATCGACACGAACCTGAACGGCACTTGGTACATGATGCAGGCCGCAGCACGCCGCTGGGCCGCCGCTGCGCCCTTGGCCACCACGCCGCCCGTCCCGCATCGCGGCAGCATCGTGAACATCGTGGCCGTGGTTAGCCGCGGCAACCCGCAAGTGGCACACACCAGCGCCGCGCGCGCCGGCGTCATCGCTCTCACCAAGAGCGTGTCCACCGAATGGGCACAGCTGGGCATTCGCGCCAACTGTCTGGCGCCAGGCTCCATCGCCACAGAAGGGCTGAACGTCTATCCGCGCGCCGCAGCCGAAGCCTTCAGCGACTCGAACCCCATGCGCCACCTAGGCGATGTCATCGACATTGCGCAGGGCGCGGTTTACTTGGGCGCGCAGAACACGGGCAAGTTCGTCACCGGCGAATTGCTGGTGGTAGACGGTGGCCGCCAGCAGTGGGGCGACGACTGGCCGGGAGGCATTCCGCCGTGGTTCAAGGTGGAAAGCCGTTGAGCGAAGCGCAGCGGCCCGCGCTGGTGCCGGCCATCACTTTGGCCCAGCTTCAGCACTACAGCAGCCGCATTCCCTTCAATACGGCGCTGGGCATTCAGGTGACCACCATCGAGACGGACGGCGTCTGCCTGCTACTGCCCTGGCAGGACATGCTGGGCGGTTCCCGCAGTCGCGACCACATGCACGGCGGCGTTATCGCCACGCTCATCGACGCCACCTGCGGCCTGACGCTGGTCGCCTTCACCGGCCGCGGTGCGCCTACTATCGACATGCGCGTGGACTTCCATCGCGGCGTCACGCCGGGTGAACTGCGCTCGCGCGGCAAACTGCTGCGCCTGGGCCGTACGCTCGCCGTGCTGGACGCCGAAGTACATGACTCCGCGAATAAGCTGGTGGCCAGTGGCCGCGCGGTGTTCAGCGTGGGGCATCAGGACCCGACGCCCGCAGGGTAGTCGCGAGACCGCGTACCGTCACACGCACCGCGTGTAACACCTCACCATCGGTCGGGCGAACCAAAGCTATCTCGTGTACCCCGGCGACTAGTGGCCAGCGAACCGTTTGCTCCCCCACAGCCGCGAGGCGCTTGCCATCGACACGCCACTCAAGTAGCGGCCCGCCGGGCATCGCAGTGGACGCCAACTGCACCTGCTGTCGCGATGCCGGAATCTCCGGATCCAAGGCGAACACCTCGCCATCGAGCGGCAGAGTGATGACGGGACGCTCCAAGTCGGGCGACGCCACGGAGATCTTCGTACTTTCCGTTCCCTTGATGAACCATTCCATCCGTGGCGGTTCACCGTCACGCTCGAACCGAACAGCCCGCGCGACGATACCGGATGGTGGTGGCGATCCTGCAGTGGCCCGGGTTGATGCAGAACCGAGCGCATCGATCATGGCGGACCACGCGGGTGCCGCACCGGAGACGCCTGTGACATCGCGCATGGCATCTCCCTCGGCGTTACCGAGCCACACGCCCACCACATGCGTTGTGGACCAGCCCAAGCACCAGTTGTCGCGCAAGTCCGTGCTGGTACCGGTCTTTACAGCGGTCCACTGCTTGGTGGCCAGCGGGCCCTCGAAGCCGAAAGTGGCAGCGCGCGCCGTGCGGTCGCTGAGAATGGAACCGACCAGCCAAGCAGCGCGGGGGTCCAACTTCGCTGTATCGGTGGTTCGTGGGTCGCTTCCCGCTGTGAGCCGATACAGCAGCGGGCCACCGCGACCGGCGTTGCCGAGTACGCGGTAAGCAGCCACCTGCTCTTCCAACGTTACTTCGGCACTGCCGAGCGCCAGCGACAATCCGTAAACCTCGGGGTCGTCCGCCAGCGAGGCGTAGCCGAGTTCGCGCAACCGCCCATGCAACCGCGCCGGACCCAGCAGTTGCAAGGTGCGCACGGCCGGCACGTTCAAGCTGCTGGCCAGTGCCGTCCGCAGCGAGACAAGACCGCGGAACTGCCGGTCGTAGTTTTGCGGCGTGTACATGCCCGCGCTGGTCTGTACGAGCAATGGGCGGTCGTCGAGTAGGGAGGCTGGGGTAAGCAAGCGCTGCGACAGCGCCTCGGCATAGAGGAATGGCTTCAGCGTTGAACCGGCCGGGCGGCGTCCGCGCGCAGCGTCGAAAGCGGGCGCACCCGAGTCGGGACCGGCGCTGCCGACATAGGCCAGCACCTCGCCGGTGCGTCGGTCAGCGACGATCATCGCCGCATCGCGGGCGCGCCGAATCGCAAGCGACAGCAACTGCCCTCGCAGCACGTCCACGGCAACCCGTTGCGTCCGTGCGTCGAGCGTCGAGACCAGTCGCTCGCCGGGATGCCGTAGCAAGCGCACGGCGAGGTGCGGCGCGAGGCCCGGCTCGATGGCGCCGTAGTGCGGCGTCCGTAGGCTCTGCTCCGCCAGTACCGTGAGCGCGGTACAGCGTGCTGCGACGGCGTGGGCGATGCGGCAGGCGCGTGCCGCGACGGCAGCCGGT
>CALPVO020000223.1 GCA_943327025.2 Janthinobacterium lividum | reverse complement strand
TTTTGTCTTCCCGCATGGCCCAAGGCAAATCGTTGTGGCCGTCGAACAGCGTGGCCTTGGCGAGCAAGGCGCGGGCATGGACCAGCGCCGGGTCTTCGGTAGCACTGCCTGCGGCATGAGCAACGCCCATGGTGCAGGCGGCAGCGAGCAGCAGGGCAGGGGTGGTCAGGTGGCGGGAAAAGCGCATCGGGAGACTCCGCGGAAGATGTGTTGTGAGCGTACCCCATGCGCTAGTGCCACGGGGCTACTGTCTGGTGGGGCTTAGGCGCGCAGCAAGAACGTCCCGGACAGCACCATGGCGCAGGACTTGCCGTTCACGGGTTCGCGAAAGCTCACCCACTCCGGACTATCGGGTTCGTCGCGGAGGAAGAAGCGGCCATCGCCTGAGGCTTCCAAGGGGATGGTGCCATTCATCCAGAGCTTGCCTTGACGGGCGCTAATACGCGCGCTGCCAAGCCAAGGGTCTTCCGTCCGGTACTCGCCCGTGTATTGCTGCCATGCTGCAGGTAGCGGGAAACTACGCGAACCGGTGTAAGCCGTACCTGCGTACCAGTCGTCGCCCCAGGCGGCTTCAGCCACCGCACCCGCACCTCCTTTTTCGGCGCGCGTGAAGACCAGCGGGAAGTGCGCGAAATCGGCGTGAGCTACCGTGAATATATCTGGCGCCAGCAGTTCCAACGCAATGCGCTCAGTGCCGCGCACCAGAAACAAGCGCTCGCCTTGCGCGACGAACTCCAGCACGCGGCCGTCGTTCGCGGTAAAGCGCCCGTCATAGTCCGCCGCGGACGGCACACGCCAAGACGGATCCGCCGCGGGGACGGGTGGCAGCGGTTTGCCCTCGCGGACGGCGCGCATCAACTTCAGCGCATATTCCGCCACGGGCCTCGGGCGATAGCCCTGCATGGCATTGATGGAAGCAAATACGCCGCAGCGCGCCTCCATGTCTACTTCGAGCGCGGAAGCGAACGACACCATGCCACCCGTGTGGCGCAAACGCGTGTGCCCATCCAGCAGGTCCACGGCGATGCCATAGCCATAGGCAGTACCCGGGCCGAAGTGCTCGGCCGCCTGATGGCGACCCATGAAGCCGTCGAAGCCTGCCGGCGAGACCACGCGCCCGTTGGGTCCTTCGCCGCGCCGGATGAGCATGGTGAGGTAGGCGCCCATGTCGCGGGCCGGGGCGGCCACGCAGCCGGAGGCACCTTTCATATTGATGAGTGGGCTGCGGTGTAGTGCACCTTGCCGCGGGAAGGGGCGGTCGTTACGCCGCGCCTGATAGCTGGTGGCGATGCGCTCTGCGGCATCGAGCGTAATGACCGGTTCGCTCGCCTGCATGCCGAGCGGCACCAACAGCCGCTTGCGGAAGGACTCCGCCACGCTGCCGCCATCGAGGTGCGCGAGCAGCAGGCCCAATGCCTCGTAACCCATGTTGCAGTAATGGAAAAAAGTGCCGGGCGCGGCCGTGGCGCGATGGCGGAAACTGGGGTCGGGCGGGAACAGAGCCCCGTCGGGCAAGGCGCCACCGTGAGTCAGCAGGTGGTGCGTGGTAATGGGCTTGGCGTCAGGGGTGTTCGCGTCATCGAACCGCAGCCACGGCAGGTAGTCGCGGATAGGTTTGTGGAAATCCAGCTTTCCCTCGTCTTGCAATTGCACGAGACACAAGCCGAGGAACGACTTGCTGATGGAGCCGATGTGGAACAGGCGGTCCGGGTTGAGCGGGATGCGGCGCTCCAGGTCTTCCATGCCGTAAGCGCAAACCCGCTGAATTCCACTGTCGTCGGCCAATGCCAGCGTGAGGCCCGGGGCATTCATGTCGCGCAGGTATTGCTCCACGTAGCGGTCGAGCAGCGCGAATGCCGCAGCGTAGCGGCTGGGACTGGCCGCGAGCGCTTCCTGGATGGGGAGCACGGTGGTTGAGGCGAGTACGCCGAGTTTGACGCCGAGACCGAGCAATTCACGACGATTCATGAGGACTCCCTGAGGACGTTGGTGACAACTGCAAGTGGCTCCATCGACAGGGCGGTGTTCGCCCGTCGGCGTTCCATACTTGCGTCGGAGGGGTGATATCCGGTATTTTTCCAAAATGGAAAATATCATTCATTTCGACGCGCCGTTCGTGGTTTTTTTCGGCGACGCCCAAGACCCCACTTTTGCCAAGACCGGTCTCGGTCTGGCGCAGTGGCGCCCGGCCGACTGCATCGGCCAAGTATCGCTTCCAGGATGCCGCGTGGATGCCGGCATTCCGCAGTATTCGCTGGCTGAAGCCAAAGCGGCGGGCGCACGCAGCCTCGTCATCGGTTCTGCGGCCGTGGGTGGCCGGGTTCCCGACAACTGGGTGCCGGCGCTTTGCGAAGCCGCGGCACTGGGTCTGGACGTGGTGGCCGGGCTGCATGTCCGGCTCGGTAGTCTGCCGGGCTTGGCGGCTGCAGCCGAAAAGGGCGGCGTTCGGCTTATCGATGTGCGCGTGCCGCCGCCGGGCTTGCCGGTGGGTAGTGGGCGCAAGCGCACCGGCATGCGGCTGCTCACCGTCGGCACGGACTGCGCCTGCGGCAAGAAATACACCGCGTTGGCGCTCGATGCTGAAATGCAGCGCCGCGGCTTGAAGAGTGATTTCCGCGCCACTGGCCAGACCGGCATCATGATTGCCGGCCGTGGGTTGCCGCTGGATGCCGTCGTGGCGGACTTTTTGACCGGTGCCGCCGAAATGCTGTCGCCGGACAACAGCGCCGACCATTGGGACATGGTGGAAGGGCAGGGCGCGCTGTTTCACCCGGGCTATTTGCAGGTGACGGTAGGCTTGCTGGTAGGCACGCAGCCGGACGCCATCGTCGCTTGCCATGAGGTGGGCCGGCATGAAGTAGACGGTTGGGACGGCTTCCCGTTGCCCAGCATCCAGCAACTCATCGACCGCGCGGTGCTGCTCGGCTCGCTCACGAACCCTGCTGTGCGGTGCGTTGGCATCTCGTTGAATACATCGAAGGTGCCCGCTGCGGAGCGCGCCGCCGTGCTGGCAGCGTATTCCGCCGCCAGCGGCCTGCCTTGCGTGGATCCGCTAGTCGAAGGCGTGGGCCCCATCGTGGACCGTCTGTTGCAGGAGTTCCCGCAATGAAGTGGAGCGCGCACATCGAGAGCTGGCCGGCCATTCGGCCCTTCCGCATTACCGGTAAGGTATGGAATACCTTCGATTCCATCGTGGTGGAGTTGGCGGAAGGAACCGCTTATGGTCGCGGTGAAGCACTTGGCGTTTACTACCTCGACGAAACCGCCGAGACCATGCTCGCGCAAGTGGAAACGCTAAGCGGAGTTCTGGCTGCGGGTATTAACCGTGCCACGCTGCAAGGCCTGCTCCCTCCGGGGGGGGCACGTAACGCCATCGACTGCGCGCTATGGGATCTGGAAGCCAAAGCCAGCGGGCGCTCCATCTGGGAACTCACCGGCGTCACGCCGAAGCCCTTGGAGACGGTGTTCACCATTGGCATTGAGCCCGAGCCGGAAGAGATGGCACGCAAGGCGGCGGCTGCCACGCGCCAAAGCTTGCTGAAGGTGAAGCTCGACGGCGATCGGCCCGTTGAACGCTTGCGCGGCATTCGTGCGGCCCGCCCCGACGCGCGCATCGTCGTGGACGCCAACCAGGGTTGGACCTTCGCGCAACTGCAGGAAGTGGCGCCGGTATTCGCTGAACTTGGCGTGGAGATGATCGAACAGCCGCTACCGCGCGGTGGCGACGCCGAACTTTCAGGTTATCGCTCCCCCGTGAAGCTGTGCGCAGACGAATCTTGTTTGCATCTGGGCGAATTGGAAGCGGCGGTGGGCCGTTACCAGATGATCAACATCAAGCTCGACAAGACGGGCGGGCTGACGCACGCGCTCGAATTGGCAGCGGCTGCACGCGCAAGGGGCATGGGTCTCATGGTCGGTTGCATGGCGGGTAGTTCACTGGCTATGGCGCCGACGTTCGTGACCGGCTGCCTGTGCGACCTGGTCGACATTGACGGCCCGCTGTTGCAGAAGACGGACCGCATCCCCGCCATCCAATACGATGGCGCGAATGTCGCCGTATTCGGCCCCGACGTCTGGGGCTGATCAACATCGGGGGCTGGTTTGGCAGCCCCTCGGTTGCGTATCTCTTGTAGTGCGCGGCTACTTCGCCGCGCGCCGGCGCCACAGCCAGTAAGCTGGCGCACCCATTAACACCACGCCAATGCCTACCGCAGATTGCACCGGCTGTTCGACGATGGTGCTGACCACGATGACGGCCGCGGCCAGCACGAACAAGAGGGGCGTGTACGGGTAACCCGGCACCTTGAAGGGCCGCACCGTGTCTGGCCGCTTGCGACGCAGGCTGATGACCGCCGCCGCGCCTAGCGCGTAGAAAATCCAGCCGATGAATACTACGTAAGTGAGTAGTTGCTCGAAGGTACCGGTGACAGCGAGCACGCAAGCCCAAAGGCAGTTGGCGATGATGGCCAGTGCCGGTGTGCCGAACTTCGGATGTACCTCGGCGAGGCGACGGAAGAAAATGCCATCGCGTGCCATGGAGTAATAAACGCGCGGGGCGGTGATGATGGACCCGTGCGCTGCACTGCACATGGAAATGATGATGGCGATGGCCACCAACCCGCCGGCCGTCGGGCCCAGTACTGTCGCGACAGCTTCGCCCGCCACGCGGTCGGA
>CALPVO020000222.1 GCA_943327025.2 Janthinobacterium lividum | reverse complement strand
TGCCGTCTGGCGCTTCGCTCGCAAAGACATTGTGCCCCGCGGTGTCCAGCACACTGACATGCAAGTGGGTGCCGCTTCCTGCCATGTCGGCATAGGGCTTGGCCAGAAAGGTCGCCTCCGCGCCGTGGTTCAGTGCCACTCCCTTGATGAGCCGCTTCAGACGAATGGCTTCATCGCAGGCGCGCAACGGGCAGTCGCCGTGCTGCAGGTTCACTTCCATTTGCCCGGGGCCGTACTCGGTGAGCGAACCGGTGGCCGGTACGTTCTGAATTGCCGCTACGCGATCCACTTCCTCGAGGAAGGCGGACCAATCGTCGAGGTCTGCCATGGCATTGATTTGCGTGCGGTATTCGCGGCGGCCCGTGCGTGGCGAGCGGGGAGGCTGCGCGTAGCCACTGGCAGCACGCTCCTTATCCACCAGGTAAAACTCCAGTTCTACCGCGACCACGGGCTTCAGTCCCTTGGCAGTAAAGCGGTCGAGAATGCTTTGCAGGACGTGTCGGCAGTCTGCGTAGAACGGCGTGACTCCATCCGTTTCAACCATGGCGACCTGCACTTGTGCGACGCCTTCGCCCAGCCACGGCGTGGCAACCAAGCTGCCGGGAATCGGGAGGCAGGGCCGGTCTGCATCGCCTTCATCGAAGCCGAGGCCGGTGGCTTGGATGGTGCCGCCCTGAATATCCAGGGCAAACATCGAGCCGGGGAGGGAAAAGCCTTGGTGGTAAACGGCGGCGAGGCCTTCGCGCTCCACGCGTTTGCCGCGCAGAACGCCGCTGGAGTCCGCGAGCAGGACATCGATGGCCCGCACCGCGGGGTGTTGTTCGAGGAAGGTCAGGGCCTCTTGGGGGGACGCGCTCGTTCCATACGGCATGATGACCTCGGCCCTGGGCAGTGCGGCACCTTGAAGGCGCGGCCGGCATGGGCGTTTAAGATTTGGTGAAGGGCCTGCGGCACCCTGTCAACACAGGTTAACCCATCCTCCCCGGGGGGCAGCAAGAGGCACGTTCATCTCGCGGCGCAAAAAGCCTACACAGGGGCCGGGGGGCGACGAGTGAGGGGCGGTTGTGGTTTAATAGGGGTGCCGCGTTGCCATATCGGCGGCGGGTAACTGTTCAAAATCCTAAACATGCGTGCCCCTGTCGTCGGTATTCCGGCGGACCGTCGGATTCTTGGTCCTCATCCCTTCCACTGCGTCGGGGAGAAATATCTCCGCGCGGTATTCGAGGGGGCGGGTGCGCTGCCCTTCCTGCTGCCAGTGCTAGGCGACGAACTCGATCTCGAGTCGGTGCTGGCGCATGTGGATGGCCTGCTGTTCACCGGCAGCCCTTCCAACGTGGAACCGCAGCACTACGCCGGTACGCCCAGTGCGCCGGGCACCCTCCACGACCCCCACCGCGACGCCACCACACTCCCTTTGCTGCGCCTTGCCATCGAACGCGACGTGCCGGTGCTGTGTATTTGCCGTGGCTTTCAGGAACTGAACGTGGCGCTAGGCGGTACCCTGCATCAGAAGTTGCAGGAAGTGCCGGGCTTGCTGGACCACCGCGAGGACTATGAACAGCCTTTGGAAGTGCAATATGGGCTGGCGCACGACCTGCAACTGGTGCCGGGTGGACAATTCGCGCAGTGGGCCGAAGGTAGCCTGCGGCTAGGCGTGAACTCCCTGCACCAGCAGGGCATTGATCGCCTCGCACCAGCGTTGCAGGCAGAAGCCCACGCGCCCGATGGCGTGGTGGAGGGCGTTTTGGTTCCTGGCCGGCGTTTTGTCGTCGGCACCCAGTGGCACCCGGAATGGCGTGCCATGGAAAACCCGTTTTCGCGCGCCTTGTTTGGCGCGTTCGGCGAAGCCTGCCGCGCCGCGGCGGCCGCCAAGGAGTGAAACCAATGGCTAGCAGGAAGAAAGAGTCCGCTAAGGACACCCGTAAAGACACCATCAAGCACGGTGGCAAAGATGTCGGCAAGCCGGCAGGCACTACCGTGAAGCGCAACCGCGCGGCGACCAAGCAGCCGCCGGCCGAGCGCAGCAGCCCCATCCGCGCGTTCCTGCGGGAGCATCGTATCGGCGAAGTGGAGGCAGTTGTTGCCGACCTCGCCGGCGTGGCCCGCGGCAAGTTGGTGCCTGCCGAGAAATACGTGGAAGAAGAGGGCATGCGCCTGCCGGAATCCATCTTCCTGCAGACCGTCACCGGCGAATACCCAGAAGACGACAGCGCCATCGATCCTTCCGAAATCGACATCTTGTTGAAGGCTGACCCTAGCACCATCCGCGTGGTGCCTTGGGCCGCTGAACCGACGGCGCAGGTCATTCACGATTGCTTCTTCAGCGACGGTCGGCCCGTGCCGATGTCGCCGCGCTATGTGCTGCGACGCGTGCTGGACCTTTACGCTGCCCACGGCTGGGAGCCGGTGGTGGCGCCGGAGCTCGAGTTCTTCCTCGTCGAGCCTAACCTCGACCCGGACTATCCGCTGAAGCCACCGGTGGGCCGCTCGGGGCGCCCGGAGAATGGTCGGCAGAGCTACAGTATCTCGGCGGTGAACGAGTTCGACCCGCTGTTCGATGACGTCTACGCTTACTGCGAGGCACAGGAGATTTCCATCGACACGCTCATCCACGAAGCGGGTGCAGCGCAGATGGAAATCAACCTCATCCACGGCAACGCCATGGCGCTCGCGGACCAGGCCTTCCTGTTCAAGCGCACGGCGCGTGAAGCTGCGTTGCGGCACAAGATGTACGCCACTTTCATGGCCAAGCCCATGGCGAAGGAGCCGGGCAGTGCCATGCACATTCACCAAAGCGTGGTGGACGTAAAGACGCGCCGCAACGTGTTCAGCAACAAGGACGGTACGCCTAGCCCCCTGTTCTTCGCGCACATCGCGGGTCTGCAGAAGTACTTGCCGGCGGCCATGTCGTTGTTCGCGCCGAACGTGAACAGCTACCGCCGCGTGACGCGCTACAACAGCGCGCCCATCAACGTGCAATGGGGCTATGACAACCGCACCGCGGGCCTTCGCGTGCCGGGTTCAACGCCGGAAAACCGGCGCGTGGAAAACCGCCTCGGTGGTGCCGACGCCAACCCGTACCTCGCCATTGCCGGTTCGCTGGCTTGCGGCTACCTCGGCATGGTGGATGCACTGACACCTACCGAGCCCGTGACCGGCAGCGCCTACGACATGCCGTTCGGTCTGCCGCGCACCTTGGCGGAAGCGCTGGCGTTGCTGCGCGGCTGCACGGCGTTGAATGAGGTCATTGGCGAGCGCTTCGTGCAGGCCTACGCGGCCGTCAAGGAGTCAGAGTACGATGCGTACCTGCAGGTCATTTCGGCCTGGGAACGCGAGCACTTGTTGCTCAACGTCTGAGGAACGCATGATCCGCAATGACCTTCCGGCGCCCGGCGCCTCGCTGGCTGCAAGCCACACTACGGCCGAGTGGCAGCAACTGGACGCTCGCCATTACCTCCACCCCTTCACGGACTTCAAGGGGTTGGCGGCGGAAGGTTCACGCATCATCGTTCGCGCTGAAGGTCCCTACCTATGGGACTCGGAGGGGAACCGCATTCTCGACGGCATGGCCGGCTTGTGGTGCGTGAATATCGGTTACGGTCGCAAGGAGCCGGCCGAAGCCGCCTACCGCCAGATGTTGGAGCTGCCGTACTACAACAGCTTCTTCAAGAGCGCCAACGCGCCCGCCATCGAATTGGCGCGCGTGCTGGCAGAACTGGCACCGCCGCAGTTCAACCGCGCGTTCTTCACCAGTTCCGGCTCTGAAGCGAACGACACCATCGTGCGCATGGTGCGTCGCTATTGGGACCTGCGTGGCCAACCGCAGCGCCAGACCATCATCAGCCGGGACAACGCCTACCACGGCAGCACCATGGCTGGTGCTTCGCTCGGCGGCATGAGCTATATGCACGAGCAAGGTGGCTTGCCTATTCCCGGCATCGTGCATGTGGAGCAGCCGTATTGGTACCAGAACGGCGGCGATCTCTCGCCCGAGGACTACGGCATTCATGCTGCGCGCGCTATCGAGCGCAAGATTCTTGAATTGGGTGCGGAAAACGTGGCCGCGTTCATTGGCGAGCCTCTGCAAGGCGCGGGTGGTGTCATCATCCCGCCCGACACCTATTGGCCCGAGGTGCAGCGCATTTGCCGGGAATACGGCGTGCTCATCATCGCGGACGAAGTAGTTTGCGGCTTTGGCCGTACCGGGCGCTGGTTCGGGCAGGAGCACTTCGGGTTCCAGCCGGATTTCATGACTTTGGCCAAGGCCATCACCTCCGGCTACCTGCCGCTAGGGGCCGTCATGGTGGCGGACTCGGTCGCGGACGTGCTCATCAACGACGGCGGCGAGTTTGCGCACGGTTACACGTATTCGGGTCATCCCGCGGTGTGTGCGGCGGCGCTGGCGAACATTGCCATCTTGCGCGACGAGCACTTGGTGGACCGTTGCCGCGAGGACATCGGGCCCTATTTGCAGGCGCGTTGGCGCGAGCTGGCGGACCACCCCTTGGTGGGCGAGGCGCGCGGCATCGGCATGATTGGTGCGCTGGAACTGGTGGCAGACAAGGCATCCCGGCGGTTCTTCCCGAAGCGCGGCGCCGTGGGCACGCTCTGCCGGGACCATTGTTTCCGGGAAGGCTTGGTCATGCGCGCGGTGCGCGACACCATGATCATTTCGCCGCCGCTCATCCTTACCC
>CALPVO020000221.1 GCA_943327025.2 Janthinobacterium lividum | reverse complement strand
CTCATGCCGCAAACCGCACGGCGCTATGGCGTACGCGACAGCTTCGATCCGAGCCAGAACATCCATGGTGGCGCGCGCTATTTGCGCTTCCTCGTGGACCGCTTCGAAAACAATCTCGAATTGGTGGTAGCCGCCTACAACGCCGGTGAGAATGCCGTAGAGCGCTACGGGCGAAGCATTCCGCCCTATCGTGAAACCAGGCAATACGTGCCACGCGTGATGACGCTCTATCGCGCCCTCAGTGAGCCGCTCGGCACCCACTAGATCTATTTCCTCTTGGTCGCTCTCCGCAGGGGGCGCCGCGGGCGGCAGAGTCTTTGCTGAAATAGCCACGGCGCCAGTTCGGTGAACCAGTTCACGATTTCGCCGCAACGGCTGGCCTCCACCCAGCAACTTCCTTCAGCGCAATGCCCGGAACTGCCATCCACTGCACAAATTGCCGTGCACGACCTCCGTACACTGGAGCCATCGGAAGTTATGACAAGTGGCCGGCTCCGCTGTCAGGCAACTGTCGTACCTCCGAGACGCGAGTTCAACCATTTCCCGCTCAGCGGTGCCGCCATGGTGCCAGTGAACGTGAATCGCAGAGGTAGCTAGGTTCAATGAAGCTGGAAAACGCCTACGTCCATTCCGTGCCCCGGGCCCGTGGTTTCACATTGCTCGAGTTGCTGGTCGTCATGGTCATCATCGGTATGCTGGCCGCTTTCGTGGCGCCGCGATATTTCGCGCAGGTGGGCAAGAGCCAGGCCAAGGCGGCCAAGGCGCAGATCATGGCGCTGGAGCAGGCGCTCGACCAGTTTCGCCTAGACGTGGGCCGCTACCCGTCAAATGAAGAAGGGTTGCAGGCGCTCAACGCCGCACCCAGCAACGTCCCGGGCTGGGGCGGCCCCTACTTGAAGAAGGCAGCTCCCAACGACCCTTGGGGACACCCGTTCGTTTACGTCCAGCCCGGTACCCATGGCGAGCTCGACCTGTCTTCCTACGGGAAGGACGGCCGCGAGGGCGGCACGGGCGAAAACGCCGATATCACCAACTGGTAAGCGACGTACCCCATGTATTTCGAGGTCAAGGCATTCGACGGTTTGCGCGGCGTTCTCAGCTACGCGCTTGAAGCCGTGGATGAAGCTGACGCACGGCGTCAGGTGTTGGAGCAGGGACAGCAGCCCATCGCTATTGTGGCGCGTGCTGGCCTGTTCCGGCCGCGGACGGCGCGTGTGCCGTTGGTCAGCTTTAGCCAGGAACTGGTCGCGCTGATGAATGCTGGCCTGTCCCTCGTGGAGGCTATCGAAGGCCTCACGGAGAAGGAAGCAGATCTTGCTGTGCGGCGGTCTTTGGAGCAGATTCGTTCGCGCTTGTTCGAAGGACGAACACTGTCGGCGGCTCTGGCCGAACAGCCAGACAGCTTCCCGGCACTTTACGTGGCGACGGTTCGCGCCAGCGAACGCAGCGGCGACATCCGTGAGGCGCTCCAGCGCTATGTGGCCTATCAGTTGCAAATCGACCTGCTGCGCAAGAAGGTGGTCAGCGCTTCCATTTATCCAGCGGTGCTGTGTGTGGCTGGCTTGCTGGTCACGCTGTTCCTGTTGGGCTATGTGGTGCCGCGGTTCAGCAGCATCTACGAAGATTTGGGTAGCCAGTTGCCGCTGGCCTCCCGCCTACTCATCAAGTGGGGGCATTTGCTGGAGGCACACGGTTGGCTGGTGGCGGCGGGGTTCGTCGGCAGCATTACCGCACTTGTCTTCGGCGTTACACGCCCAGCGTTCCGCGCTGCGGTCGGCCGTTGGCTGACGCGGGTGCCGGCGCTTGGCCGTCATTTCCATGCTTACCAATTGGCGCGGCTGTATCGAACCGTTGGCATGCTGCTGCGTGGCGGCACGCCCGCGGTGACGGCGCTGCGCATGTCGGATGGCTTGTTGGGTGACACCCTGCGTCCTGCACTGGCGACGGCAACCCGTTCCATCAGCGAAGGCCAGTCACTGGCCAATGCGCTGGAACGCAATGGTCTGACGACGCCTGTCGCTGTACGCATGCTTCGCGTCGGTGAACGCAGCGGCAACATGGGCGAGATGATGGAACGGATCGCTGCCTTCTATGACGAGGAACTCGCCCGCGCGGTCGACCTGCTCACCCGTCTCATCGAACCCCTACTCATGTCGGTCATCGGTTTGATCATCGGTGTCATCGTCGTCCTCATGTATTTCCCCATCTTCGAGCTCGCCGGGAGCCTGCAATGAGTGCTCTGCCTGATTTCATCCACGAACGACCGGGCGCCCCCGGCCTCGACCAGGTCACCCTGGCCGCCGCTATGGCGACGGCTCAGCGCGACAGCCTGAGCGTACTTGAGGTGCTGGAACAGACCAGTGGCCTGGAGTCGGGACAGCTGGCGGCTGGTCTTGCCGCGGCCTTCGACTACCGTTATTGGCCTGCCAACGAACTGTTCGCCTGTGAGCCAGCGTTCGACCGTCTAGGCTCGGCCGATGCCTTGCGTCGCGGTTGCGTGCTGGTGCGTCAGCGCGGCAACCTTGTCGCCGTTATTGCCGATCCGCTGGACGCCACGCTGCGCCCTTGGCTCGAGTCCCGCATTCCCGAAAGCTTCGGTTGGGCCGTGGCTGCCCGTGGCGATGTGCAGGGCTTTATCGCTCGCAACGAACAGTCGATGCGCGCCATCGATACGGCGCTCGAAGGCGCTCAGGGCGCTGCGGACGAGCGTGGTGAGGTAGAAGCGCTTAGCCTGGCCTCCATCAGTCAGGATGCCAGCCCGGTCGTTAAACTCGTGCACTCCACGCTGTTTGACGCCTTGCGTGGTGGCGCCAGCGACATTCACCTTGAGACCACTCCTTCGGGTTTGGTCATCCGCTACCGTATCGACGGCGTGTTGTCGCAGGTCGGTGCAGTCAGCGGTCTCGAGATTCCGGAACAAGTTATCTCGCGCATCAAGGTGATGTCGGAACTCGATATTGCCGAGCGCCGCGTTCCCCAGGACGGTCGTTTCAAGGTGGTCATCGAAGGCCGTGCCATCGACTTCCGCGTCTCTATTATTCCAAGTGTGCATGGCGAAGACGCCGTGCTCCGTGTGCTCGACAAGCAGGCCATCACCGACCAGATGCAGGGCCTGCGGCTCGACGCGCTGGGTTTTGACACCCGCATTGTCGAACGTCTGCGTCGCCTCAGCACTCAGCCCCACGGCATGTTGCTGGTCACCGGCCCCACGGGTAGCGGCAAGACCACCACCTTGTATGCCGCACTGTCGGAAGGCAGTACGGGTGCCGAGAAGGTCGTCACCATCGAGGACCCGGTGGAATACCAGTTAGCGGGTGTCCTTCAAATTCCCGTGAATGAGAAGAAGGGCCTCACCTTTGCCCGCGGCCTGCGCAGCATCCTGCGTCACGACCCAGACAAAATCATGGTCGGCGAAATCCGCGACGCGGAGACGGCCCAGATCGCTATCCAGTCGGCCCTGACGGGTCACCTCGTATTCACCACCGTCCATGCCAACAGCGTGTTCGACGTGCTCAGCCGCTTCATGCACATGGGTGTCGACCCCTATGCATTGTGCTCGGCGTTGAACGGCATCCTCGCGCAGCGCCTCATCCGCATCGTCTGCACCCAGTGTGCGGAGCAGGTGACACCGGACCGTGCCACGCTCGAAGAATCCGGTATTCCGCTGGCCGTCGCTGCCGATTTCCATTTCCGTGTGGGCCGTGGCTGCAAGCATTGCCGCGGCAGCGGCTACCGTGGTCGTCGCGCCATCGGCGAACTGCTGGTACTGAACGATGAACTCCGCGAGGCCATCGTGGCCCGCGCCCCCGTCCGTCAACTGAAGGAACTGGCCATCAAGTCCGGTTCCCGTTTCATGCGAGTAAGTGCCATTGCGCTGGTGAAGCAGGGCCTGACTACGCTCGAGGAGGTGAACCGTGTCACTGCCATGGCGTGATGAAGTCGGCGTCTACCTGTCACCGCGTCGGCTGGTGATGGTGCGTCTACAGCGCGGCCTCCGGGCTCGTTGTGTTCTCGAAGCCTGTTTTCCGGTGGAAGCGGCCACGCCCAACGACTGGCGTGCGGCTGTGAATGCCTTGGCTGAGCGCCTTGCTGAGCCCGATTGGGCTGGTGCGGGATTGCGAATCGCGGTAGCGGACCATTGGGCCAGGCAATCGGTCGTGCCGGCTGTGGAAGGCTTGGAGCGTACCGGCGAACGTCTGGTGTATGCGCGCCATTGGCTGGCGCAGACTTACGGCGAGATGGGCGACGACTGGCAGTTGGCCGTGGGCGAGGGCCTGCCGGGACGCCCTTTCGTCGCCTCTGCCTTGCCTAGCGCCTTGCTGGCATCGCTGCAGGAAGTAGCCGCTGGTGCCGGCGTGAAGCTGCTGTCTGTGAAGCCGCAGTTGGTGGTTGCCTATGAGCGCTGGCGCAAGCGGTTGCCGGACAACGGGTGGCTGGTCACATTGGACGAGGGCTGCCTGTCGGCAGCCCAATTGGCGCCGCATGGCTGGGACCGTGTGCATACCGTGCGCATCGGCGCGGACTGGTCTGCTGAACTGCGACGTTTGCGGGCCTTTGGTCGTCTGACAGTTGGAGCCAGTGCGCCGCGCGTGTTTGTTGACGCGCCGCGTTGGTTGCGCGCGGCGGCGCCGGAAGTTTATGAGGACGGTCTCGAGGGGCTGGAGGACGAACAGCCGCAACACAGTGCGCTGCATGATGTCGTCCGTGCGCGGGGGATGTACGCATG
>CALPVO020000220.1 GCA_943327025.2 Janthinobacterium lividum | reverse complement strand
TGTCGTCCCGCAAGGCCGCAGCGACCATCGCCGGTGTTACTCGACCCTCTGGCCCAGGAAGCAGTACGTCGACGCCAAAGCCTTCCCGCTCAAGTTGTGCGCAGGCGTCGAGTACCGCGCGGTGTTCCGTCTTGGCGGTGAGCACACGGCCCTTGGTCGGCAGCTTGCTCGCGACTGCCGCGCGCGCGGCGCCAAGCACCGCGAGGTTGTCCGCTTCGGTGGCGCCAGAAGTGAACACCAACGCCTCGGGTACCGCACCGATGCAACCCGCCAGCGCAGCACGCGCCATTGCCAAGGCATCTGCCGCGAGGCGCCCCGGCACATGCGCTCTGGCCGTAGGGTTACCGGCCACTACCGTACCGGCCAGCGTATTGGTGCCATCGAGTTGCTCAAGCAGCGCAGCCCGCGCCTCCGGGCGCAAGGGGCTAGTGGCAGCATGGTCGAAGTACGGCAGCGCGACCGGCACGCTGGGGGTTCCGATGGCTGCCTCGACGGTCGTCAGAAAGCCACGCAGCAGGTTCACTTCTTGCTGATCGGGCACCGCCCGATGCAAGAGGCGCCGCACGCGGCGCGAGATATGTTCGGGCTTGCCGTGCATCTCGAAGCCCGCACGCTGCATCACGCGGTCGAAATGGTCGTAAAGATGCTCCACGGTCTCGGCTGCTGGCAACGGCGCTTCCCGCTCGGGCAGTACCGGTTGTGCGCCCGTAGCCATCCGCAGTTCGTAAGCCAGCAGCAACACCGCTTGCGCGAGGTTCAAGGAACTGTAGTCGGGGTTGGTCGGAATTTGCACCAATGCATGGCACAGCGCGAGATGCTCATTGGTCAGCCCGGTACGTTCCGGGCCGAACAACAAAGCCACCGGCGCCAACTGCGCCTCGCCCACCGCGCGCACCGCCGCTTCGCGCGCGGCGAGGATGGGCCAGGGGTATTGGGTGCGTACACGCGCCGTGGTGCCCAACACGAAACCGCAACCGGACAACGCTTCCGGAACGCTATCCACCACGCGCGCCGTTTCAAGCACATCGGCGGCGCTGGAGGCCAAGGCAGTGGCCTCGGGGTGAGGAAACTGCCGCGGCGCCACCAGCCACAGGTCCACCAGGCCCATGTTCTTCATGGCGCGCGCCACCGCCCCGAGGTTGCCGGGGTGGCTGGCTTCAACCAAGACGATGCGAACCGGGTGGGACATAGCAGGCATTGTAGTCTGCTAAACTGCGCCCGCCGGTTTACCGCACCGTGCTCGCTCTTTCACCGCCCTGCCCTGCCACCTCGAGGACTTGCCCATGCATGCCCTGCTCAATATCGCCGTGCGCGCCGCGCGCCGTGCCGGAGACTTCGCCGCCCGCAACATGGGCCGGCTCGACAAGGTGGAAGTGGTGGCCAAGGGCCGCAACGACTTCGTCAGCGACATCGACCGCGCCGCCGAACGCGACATCATCGAAACCATCCGCAAGGCCTACCCGCACCACGCCGTTCTCGGCGAAGAAGGCGGTGCTTCGGCTGGTATCGCGCCGCGCAACCGCTATGAGGCCGAAGACGAGGTGGAGTGGATTATCGATCCGCTCGATGGCACCACCAATTTCCTGCACAGCTTCCCGCAGTTCTGTGTCTCCATCGCCGTGAAGGTGCGTGGCAGGGTCGAGCATGCAGTCATCTACGACCCCAACCGCCAAGAACTCTTTACCGCTACCCGCGGCAGCGGTGCCGTGCTCGACGGCCGTCGGCTGCGCGTCAGCCAGCAAAAGACGCTCGACACCGCGCTGGTGGGCACGGGCATCCCCTACCGCGCCAATTTGCGGTGGAAAGATGCCTACCTGAAGATGCTGGGGAGCGTCATGGAACACACCGCCGGCGTGCGCCGTCCCGGCTCGGCCGCGCTGGACCTCGCCTATGTGGCGGCCGGCCGCTTCGATTGCTTCTTCGAACTGGGTCTGTCGCCGTGGGACACGGCGGCCGGCATTCTCCTCATTCAGGAAGCGGGCGGCAGTGTCGGTACCTTCACCGGCAAGACCTATGAAGACGGGGGCCACCTCGTGGCCGGTTCGCCACGCGCCTACACGGCGCTGCTGGAACTGCTCCGCCCCCACCTGCCGGAAGATCTCATCGACTAACGGGGACGCCCTCTACCCCCTGCTACTCGCGCGCAGTCCCTGCTACAGTCAGCCCCCTGTGCGTAAGGGACGCGCAATTACCTGTGGCCGCTTGCTTGGGCCACGTTCGGAACCAGGGGAGACCCAAGAATGAGTCTGTTCATCACCAAACCCGTGCAGGATGCTGCCGCAGCGGAGTCGGGCCTAAAGCGCTCGCTTACCGCTACCCAGCTCGTCATGCTCGGTATCGGCGCCGTCATCGGCGCAGGCATCTTCGTGCTTTCCGGCCATGCCGCCGCCGAACACGCGGGTCCAGCCATTGTGCTCAGCTTCATCATCGCGGGCATCGCCTGTGCCTTCGCGGGCCTGTGCTACGCGGAGTTTGCCGCCATGCTGCCGGTCTCGGGCAGCGCCTACTCCTACTCCTACGCCACGCTGGGTGAATTCGTCGCCTGGTTCATTGGCTGGAACCTGGTGCTGGAATACATGTTCGCTGCCTCCACGGTCGCCGTGGGCTGGTCCGGCTACTTGAACAGCTTCCTCGGACACTTCGGCGCTGCCCTGCCGGAAAGCCTGGCCGCCGCTCCGCTTAATGTGGTCGATGGCGCCATCGTCTATACCGGCGGTATCGTGAACCTGCCGGCTGTGGCCATCATCGCCGCGGTCAGCGGCCTGTGCTACGTGGGCATCACGCAGTCGGCGTTCGTGAACAGCATCATCGTCGCCATCAAGGTGACGGTCATCGTGTTGTTTGTGGCCTTCGCCGCCAGCTACGTGAATCCCGACAACTGGCACCCGTTCATCCCGGAAAACGAAGGCCCCGGCAAGTTCGGCATGGACGGCGTGATCCGTGGCGCCTCCGTGGTGTTCTTCGCCTATATCGGCTTCGATGCAGTCTCCACGGCGGCCGGTGAAGCGAAGAACCCGCAGCGCGATATGCCAATCGGCATCCTCGGCTCGCTGGCCATCTGCACCGTCATCTACATCATCGTCTCGCTGGTACTGACGGGCCTGCTGCCCTACCCGGAACTGGCCACGCCGAAGCCGGTGGCCACCGCGCTGGAACACTACCCGGCGTTGGGTTGGCTGAAGCTACTGGTGGAACTCGGTGCCATCGCCGGCCTCAGCTCGGTCATCCTGGTTATGCTCATGGGTCAGCCGCGCATTTTTCTGTCCATGTCGAACGACGGCCTGCTGCCCAAGCTCTTCGCCAAAGTGCATCCGAAGTTTCAAACCCCGTACTTGGGCACCATCATCGTCGGTGTGTTCGCCGCGATGCTGGCTGGGTTCCTGCCCATCGGGTTGCTGGGTGAACTGGTCAGCATGGGCACGCTGCTGGCCTTTGCCACGGTGAGTATCGGCGTGCTGGTACTGCGCCGCACCCGCCCCGATCTCAAGCGGCCATTCCGCGTGCCTGCTGCCCCGCTGGTATGCACGCTCGGTGCTGCCTCCTGCCTCTACCTGTTCTGGAAGCCATTCACGGAACACTGGCACCTGATGACCGGCTGGACTGCCATCGGCATGGTCATCTACTTCACCTATGGCTACCGCAATAGCAAGGTGCGGAAAGCGGCGCGTTAAGCATTACGCGCTGAAGCTGGCGGCTACAGTCCGTAGCCGCCAGCCACCGCCAGCCGCTGTCCTGTCACATAGGCGGCACGGTTGGAAGCCAGAAACACGGCTGCGTGGCCAATCTCCTCCGGCTGTCCCCAGCGCTTCAGGGCCAAGCCCTTGCGCACCTCACGCACCCATTCTTCCCCGAATACGCCTTGCCGGCTAAGTTCAAGGAACATACCGGCCTCGATGACGCCAAGCAAAACGGAGTTCGCCCGGATTCCGTGCCGCCCCTCTTCGCGGGCAATGCCGGTGATGAGCGCCTCGATGGCGGCCTTCGGCGCCACCGACATGCCATCGCGTTCCGGCCAAGCCAAGTGCCCCGCGGACCCCAAGTGAACGTACGAACCGCCACCCCAGGCACGAAAGCGGTGCAAGGTGGACTGCATCACGTTGAAGAAGCCGTCGAGGTCCTCGCGAGTAATGGAGTGCCACTGCTCGCGCGTCATCTCGGCAAGCAACACTTGCGTTGCCAAGGTGCCTGCACCCACCACGACTGTGTGCAGCCGGCCATGCGCCATTGCAGCCGCAGCGACTGCTGACTCAACGGCAGCCGCATCACCGATTGCCAACTGATGAACACTGGCCTGACGCCCCAGCGCACGGACCGCAGCGGCCACTTCCTGTGCGCGCCCCTCGCGGCGCAAATAGGTGAGCGCCACATCGCAACCCGCCCGTGCGAACTCCAGCGCTACCGCGCTGCCCACCCCGCCACTGCCGCCAATGACCAGCACTGCACCTGCCGGAAAAAGGGCATCGCTGGTGGCCAAGCTCGTGGCCAAGCTCATGTCAGGACTCATGGTTGGGCTCCTGCGCCGGGGATGACCTTCTGCGGCTATATGCTGATGTAGCCGCTCATCTCGACAATGCGGTCCGGGGGCAACTGGAAGGAAGCACCGGCGAATTCCGCGTTACGGGCCATGATGAGAAAGAGGCGTTTGCGCCACATCGCCATGCCACGTTGTTGTTGTTCCGCCTGAATCTGCTCGCGGCCCAGGTAATACGTCACGCGATCAACTTCTATGGAGAGGC
>CALPVO020000219.1 GCA_943327025.2 Janthinobacterium lividum | reverse complement strand
GCCGAAATCCTTGAAGGCCGCGGTCGGGCCATGGAACAGTTCGAGCAGGAATTGCCGGCCACCGTCGCGCGGTGGCAGGTTCAATACTTCCACGGGGAAGTTGAACGCGTCCGCGCAAATCTCCGGCACACGGGCTGCCAATTCGCAGCCGGCAAAGAACGGCTTCAGAAAACGCTCGGCCACTTCCGGTAGCGTATTCGCGCCGTCGAAGGCTGACAGTTCAAAGGTGGGCATCGCCACCGGCACATAGAGGCCGCCATCAGGCGCGAGGCCTTGGGCAATAGCCTGCCCAGCCGTCAACTGCACTCCATGGCCGCGCGTACTCTGATAAAGCATGGGCGTGCTCATGCAGCCTCCACGCGCGCACCAGCGGCACCGAGGCTGGAAACCCAAGCGTCAGATTCGAGCCCGTGGTTGCGGAACGCCTGCACCATGGCGGCGCGAATGGCTTCCGCCTGCGGGGCTTCACACCAGGCCAGAACCGTGGGGCCAGCGCCGGAGATGGAGCAGCCCAGTGCCCCCAAGTCCATCGCCGCCGCCTTCACTTCAGCGAAGCCCGGAATGAGCTTGGCACGCTGCGGTTCAATGACCACGTCCTCGAAGGCGTCGCGCATCATCGCCAGGTCGTCGGTGTAGCACGCCGAGATGAAGCCGGCGAGGTTCGCGCACTGCCAGACAAGATCTGAGAGGGTGACGTTCTTCGACAGCACGCCGCGGGCCTCTCGCGTCGACAGGAACATGTGCGGGTGCACCAGCACCGCGCGAATAGTTTCGGGCACGGGAATCTGCTTGGTGCGCGGATTGTCCACGCCCACCGTGAGCACCAAGCCACCAAACAGGCTGGGCGCGATGTTGTCGACATGCGCCGAACCACTGGCCACGGCCTCGCCCGCCATGGCGTACTTCAGTAGTTCCAGCTTCGGCAAAGGTGTATCGAGCAGCGCATTCGCAGCCACCACGGCGGCCACGGCGCTGGCGGCTGAACCACCCAAACCCGAACCCAGCGGAATGCCCTTCTGGATGCTGATCTCGAAACCGAACGGCAACTGCTGCGCTTCGCGCATGGCCATGAGCGCACGACCAGCGGTGTTCTTCTCGGCTTCCAGCGGCAGTTCGGCATCGGTGCCGGTGATGCCGGTAATGCGCACGAGCGGTTCCGCGATACGACGTGCGGTGACACGGTCACCGACCGCATCCACGGAGTGCCCGAGGATGTCGAAGCCGACGATGACATTACCGACCGAGGCCGGAGCAAAAGCAGTTACAGAGGGAGAAACGGTCACAGCTTGGCTCCAAGGAAGGCCGCACAACGCAGCAGGTCGCCGAAGACGCCACCGGCAGTCACTTCCGGGCCAGCGCCCGGACCCTGCACGATGAGCGGGTTGTCGCAATAACGCGCAGTCTCGTAGCGCACGATGTTGTCAGTAAGCGCCATGTGGGCGAAGGCATGGCTGCCGTCGAGGCTGGCCAACTGCACCGTGGCCTTGCGGTTGGCCATGTCGAGCCGCGCTACGTAGCGCAGCACCTGGCCCGCCGCACGCGCCGCTTCCAGCCGCTGCGCCATGACGGCGTCGAAGGCCGGCAGCCCAGCCATGAACGCCTCGGGTGTACCAACCTGCAGCGACGCCGGCACCAGGCTCTCCACCTCGACCTCGGACATCTCGATGTCGAGGCCAGCCTCGCGCGCCAGGATGGTGAGCTTGCGCGCCACGTCCATGCCGGAGAGGTCGTCGCGCGGGTCCGGTTCCGTGTAGCCGCGCGTCTTGGCATCGGCCACGATAGCGCTGAAGGGCTGCGTGCCGTCGAAGCGGTTGAACAAATAAGCGAGCGTGCCGCTGAAGATACCTTCGATGGAACGCAAGGTATCGCCCGTCTGCCTTAGGTCGCGGAGCGTCTGGATAACCGGCAAGCCGGCACCCACGGTGGCTTCGTAAAGGTAGTGGCTGCCCGCCTCGCGCCGCGCGCGATGCATGCCGTGGAACTGTGCGAGCGGTGCGCTGTTCGCCTTCTTGTTCGGCGTCACCACGTGAATACCCGCGCCCAGCCAGCGCGTGTAGCGCGCGGCCACGTCGGAACTAGCGGTGCTGTCGACGATGATGGCGTGCGGCAGGTGGTCCGCATGAATGTGCTTCTCGAACACATCCAAGTCGAGCGGCACAGCATTCGCAGTGAAGTCTTCGCGCCAACGCGAAAGGTCCACTTCGCCATCGACCAAGTACATCTGCTTCGAACTGGCAATGCCGCGAACGCGCAAGTCGAGGCGCGCCTCGCTGCGAAGGTGGTCCAACTGCGTGGCCAACTGCTCCAGCAATACACGGCCAACCACACCCGGACCGATGAGGCCGATGGAAATGGTGTTCGGCGAAAGATAGAAACCGGAATGCACGGCACGCAAAGCACGCGCCGAGTTGCGGCCAACGATGACAACCGAGATGTTGCGCTCGCTGGCACCCTGCGCGATGGCGCGGATGTTCACCGAGGCGTCGCCCAAGGCGCTGAACACCTTGGCAGCCACACCGTGCGTGCCGGCCATGCCATCGCCCACTACCGCAAGGATGGCGCAGCCGAGCGTGACCTCGACGCGCTGAATCTGCCCTTCACGCAGTTCCGCATCGAAGGCGCGGCGAACAGCTTGCTCGGCGGCTTCCGCCTGCACGGCCGGAATGGCGAAGCAGATGCTGTGTTCCGAACTGCCCTGCGAGATGACGATGACGGAGATCTGCGCGTCGCGCAGAGCACCGAACAGACGCTGCGCCGTGCCCGGCACGCCGATCATGCCGGCACCTTCCAGGTTCACCAGTGCCACGTCTTCGATGCTGGTAATGCCCTTGACGGCCAGCGTGGACGTGGGGTTCGCGCAAATCTTCGTGCCGGCTTTTTCCGGGGCGAAGGTGTTGCGGATCCAGATAGGAATTTCGCGTGAAACGGCCGGAGCCATCGTCTGCGGATGGATAACCTTCGCACCGAAGTACGCCAGTTCCATCGCTTCGTTGTAGGACAGCGAATCGATGACCTGCGCGTCCGGCACTTTGCGTGGGTCCGCCGAGAGCACACCGTCTACGTCCGTCCAGATGATGATTTCGTGCGCGGCTAGCAGCGCCCCGAAAATGGAACCGGAGAAGTCGCTGCCATTGCGGCCAAGCGTGGTTTGAATACCGCGCGCGTCGCTGGCGATATAGCCGGTGATGACCAGCGTGCCCTGAAAGCCCGCGTTAGCCGGCACCAGAGCATCAATGCGTTGCTGCGAGGCCTCCCACTGCACCGCGGGGCCCAGCGCGCTCCACTCCACCACCACCACTTCGCGGGCATCTACCCAGCGCACCTCACCGGGACGGCGGTTGCGCTCGCGCAGGTAGCGGCTGAACAGCCGCGTAGACCAAATTTCACCATAGCCGGACACCAAGTCGCGGATGTCCTGGCCGGCGCGGCGCAGCAGGGCCACGGCCTGCAACAGGCCAGCGAGGTCACGACAGTCTTCGGCAAGCTGCGCCACGAAAGCGTCGCGCTCGGCAACACCCAGCAGCTCCGTGGCGATGCCGACATGCTTGTGCTGGACAGCCGCGAGTTTCTCGGCAACCGCGGGGTCGCGGGCTTCAGCCAAACCCACCAAACCCAGGAGGGAGTCCGTAACACCCTTGCAGGCGGAAAGCACCACGCCAAGGCGCGGCTCCGGGTCCGCTTCGAGAATGTCGGCGACGCGCCGGAAACAGGTAGCGTCAGCAACGCTGCTGCCGCCGAACTTGTGAACGCGCCACTGGCCTGCTGGCCGCGACAACGGAAGCACGGCCTCGGCCGCTGGAGTGGACATGGAATTCGCCTGCTGAAGACCCCGATCGAGCCGGGAATTCTACCGATTGCAGCGCAAAAAATCCACGCCCTTCAGGGGCTTACCCATGTAAGCCCGTCGGCGAAAAACCGCTAGGAACTACTTCTTCTTGGCCTCTGCCGCAGGCTCCGCGGGCGTCGCAGCCTTCGCCTGCTCGGCCACGTTAGCCGAAGATTCCAGGCCCTCTACCGGATAGGAAACCGCTGCCAACTTGGCGTTGGAAACGTGCCCCGTTCCGATGGACGGAAATTTGGAATTGTTCTGGCTGAAGGACGGCGAGTACGGCCCATACGGAATGCCCTGCTTGTCTACCAGCAAAGCGGCCGCATTCGCCATAGTCGCCACTCGGGTGTAATCGCCAGACAACTTGTCTACCGCTGACTGGATGGCAGCAACGATGGCATCTGCCAGCAGATTTCCCGATCCGCCACCGGAAGTCTGGACGTTCAAGGTCTGCTCGTCCTGCCAGAGCAGTTTATTGCCCTTTCCGTCCTTCAGGGTATAGACGAAATGAACGACGACATGGGAAGACAAGATGGCGTAAACCGCCCTCCACTCCACTACCTCGACGTAGAGGACCGCATCGGCACCAAATAGCCCAGCGACCCGGGGCGTTGAAGTGCCGTGAATGAGTTGCGGGTCTGCCAGACCGTCGCCTTCCAAGAGTTTCTTGGTCGCGTTGACTGGGAAGACATAATAGCCGCGCTCTGCGAGGGGCACGGACAGGGTGGTCAGGAAGTAGTCAGCCGCCTTGGTATCCACCGAGTGGTTGATGACCGGAACGACGAGCACGGAGCGAACAGCCGCTTGTTTAAATGCTGTGTAATCCTTGGGCGCGGGCCCCGAGACACAACCAGCCATTCCGAGGGTTACCAGTCCAAGCCCGGCGACGATGGGAAGCAATTTTCCTTTCATGGCGAGCACCTATGGGGTAACAGG
>CALPVO020000218.1 GCA_943327025.2 Janthinobacterium lividum | reverse complement strand
GCGCGTGCTTCGGCCGCAGCGGCTACTGGCAGCGAACCGGGCACGGCGCCCAAGAGCGCCACCGCGGCGGCCAACCACAGCCCAGCGACAAAGCCAGCAAACCCACCTTGGCGTAGGCACAAACGGGACGGCAGAGAAAGAAGCAACGACATGGCGCCAGTCTACCGAACCTCTAGGGCGCCGGGCGGAGCGCGACGAACAACTGCGTATCCCCACGCTGCACCAGCAGCGCCACGGGTTTGCCACTGGCTGCAGCATCGCGTAGCTGTTCGGGCGCGTTGATACGCCGGCCATTCACGCCGAGCACAATGTCACCCGGTTCCAAACCGGCTTCGGCCGCAGGGCCCGTCACTTCCTCGACGAGCACGCCTCCGGCAACTCGGCGCGCCTTGCGCTCGTCCGCCGACAGCGTGCGCACGGCCAGCCCCAAACGGCCGCCACGGGCCTGCTTGCCGGCGTTGGCCACCTTCGCCACAGGCTCCTCGAGTTCGCCAATGGTTAGCTTCACGCTCCGCCGGGCCCGGTCGCGCCACACTTCCAGCGTGGCAGTACTGCCCGGCTTCAAGCGCGACACGCGGGCGGGCAGTTCGCTCGACCGGTCGATAGCCACGCCCTCCAGTCCGGTGATGACATCGCCCGCCACCACACCGGCTTTGTCGGCAGGCGAACCGTCTTCCACGCCACTCACCAAGGCGCCATGCGGCCGGTCCAACCCGAAGCTGTCCGCCAACTGCTGGTCCACTTCCTGAATGGTGACGCCAATACGACCACGCTGCACCTTGCCGGTGGCGAGCAACTGGTCCTTCACGTACACAACAAGATCGATGGGAATGGCGAACGACAGCCCCATGTAGCCACCCGTGCGGCTGTAGATCTGCGAGTTGATTCCCACCACTTCGCCAGCGAGGTTGAACAAGGGGCCACCAGAATTGCCGGGGTTCACCGCTACGTCGGTCTGAATGAATGGCGTGAAGTTCTCATCTGGTAGGGCGCGCGATTTGGCACTGACAATACCGGCCGTAACGCTATTGTCGAACCCGAAGGGCGAACCGATGGCCAACACCCATTGCCCGGGCAGCAGCGCCTCGGGGTTACCCAGTTTCACCGTCGGCAAGCCCTTGGCAGCAATACGCAGCACGGCGACGTCGGTTCGTTTGTCTATACCAACCACCTTGGCGGTGAACTCGCGGCGATCCGTCAGGCGTACGGTCACTTCACTACCGCTACCGACCACATGCGCGTTGGTCAGGATGATGCCGTCCGCATCGACGATGAAACCGGAACCCTCACCGCGTTGCGGGGGAGTTTCAAATTGCGGACGCGGCATGCCAAAGCGCTTGAAGAAATCGCCGAAGGGGCCTTCCTCCATGGGGCCTACCACTTCCGTACCGGGCGTGACGCTGGTGATGTTCACTACGGCCGGCCCGACTCGCGCCACGAGACTCGCAAAATCGGGAAGGCCCGCAGAAGGCATGGCCACAGGCACCACAGCGGGCGCGGCAGCGGCGGCAGGGCCATCGCTGGAGCGTTGGCAACCGGTCAAGCCGGCCAGTAACACTATCGTGATGGCAGCCAGCGGTCGCAGGCGGGCAGGAAGAGGGCGGGCTTCAAGCATGGTGGTCACTCGGCTTCAGTGGCAGCGTACCCAACGGACATGGGACCTTGGGGCAAGGCTTGCAAGGGGTTTTCGGTTCCGACGCAAAACGCGCAAAAAAGTTGCACGCGCACCGCTAAGATAGCGCGCAATGACCGCCCCTGCCCTGTTCATGCAACGCTCCCCCATCCGTCTCGCCATGCGCCTGATGGCCGCCCTGGTGACCAGCCTGTTGGCCTTCCTGCTGCCCCTTGCGCCGGCCCGCGCCCAAGCGGTGCTGCAGGGCGCTCCGCCGCCTGCTAGCGCCGCCGCGGGAGTGGTGGACCCGTTCCCGCCCGCCGTCCCTGCAGACCCGCCCTGGATCAACGGACTGCCCCCGCGAATCTTCAACACCCTGCGCGGGCAACGCGTGCCCCGCTCGGCGGTCAGCTTCGTGGTGCGCGACGCCGTGAGCGGCGAAGTGCTGCTGGAGCACAACCCGGAAGTGCCGCGTAGCCCCGCCAGCACCATGAAAGTAGTGTCTGCTTACGCGGCGCTGAGCCTGCTGGGCCCTAACTACACCTGGACCACGCGTGCTTGGGCTACCGGTCCCGTCGTCGGGGGCCGACTGAAAGGCGATCTCGTACTGGAAGGGGGCGGCGACCCCACGCTGTCCATCGAGCGTTGGTGGCGCTTCGTGCAGGAACTTCGCAGCCGCGGCATCGAGCAGATTGATGGCGACATCATCGTCGATACCAACTTCTTTGCCCCGGCCGATGCCGAGCCGAACGACTTCGACGGCGCTGGCTTCAAAACCTACAACGTCATTCCCAACGCCCTGCTCGTTCACGAACACGCCGCCAACATCACCGTGGCCCCAGGCGGTAGCAGCGCGCTAATCACCGTCGACCCAGCCCCCGACAACCTGCGCATCGTGAACAAAGTGCGCCTCTCGCGGAGCAGTTGCCGCAGTGGTGGCAGCATGGTGCGCTTCGGCGGCCCCGGCGATGGGGCCACGCAACTCACCGTGGCCGGCCATCTGTCACGGCGCTGCGGCTCGGTACGGTTTGAGCGGGTCATCATGAAGCCGACCGAGTTCGCCTACGGCACGTTTGTAACGCTGTGGCGACAGGCCGGCGGCACGTTCAACGGCGCGCTACGTCAGGAGCCCAAGCCGCCCGGTTCACGCCTGTTGGTGGAATACAAATCGCTGCCGCTGGCCACTGCGCTCTACGAACTGCTGAAGCACAGCAGTAACCCCATGACGCGAACGCTCATCCTGACGCTGGGTGCGGAACGCTATGGGGCACCGGCCACCGTGCAGAACGGCGAGCAGGTGGTGTACGACTTCCTCGTCGATCGCGGGCTCATCTTCCCGGAGTTGGTCATCGACAACGGCTCGGGGCTTTCCCGCATTACGCGCATTGCCGCCGGCAGCATGGCCCAGCTGTTACAAGACGCCTGGCGAAGCCCCTACGCCGCAGAACTTCAAGCAGCCCTGCCGCTGGGTGGGCAGGACGGTACGCTGCGCAACCGCTTCAAGGAAACCGACGACGGCCGAGTGCGCATGAAGACCGGCACGTTGAATGGGGTTTCCGCGCTGGCAGGCTACGTGCGCAGCAGCAGTGGGCGTACGCTCGTCGTGGTGTCCATCGTCAACACGCCTGGCGCGCAGGCCGGCCCCGGTGTCACCATCAGCGACGCCGTGGTGCGCTGGGCTATGCAACAGCCCTAGGCGCAGCTCGCTGCCGACTCTTCAGCAGCATTCCTACACCACGCGGCTGCGGTGCGTTTCGTGCAGGGTGAAGGCGCCAATGACTGCCGTGACCGCAGCGATGATGATGGGGTACCACAAGCCCTGGTAAATGTTGCCGGAAGCCGCGACCAGCGCGAACGAAATGGTGGGCAGGAAGCCGCCGAACCAGCCGTTACCCAAATGGTAGGGCAAGGACATGCTTGTGTAGCGCACGGATGCCGGGAACAACTCCACCAGCCAAGCCGCAATGGGCCCATAGACCATCGCCACGAGCAACATCAGCCACGTGCACAGCGCCACTACCATCGGGTAGTTCACCTGTGCCAAGTCTGCCTTGGCTGGATAACCGGCCACCTGCAGTTCCTGCTTCAGTGCCGCACCAAAAGCGGCTGCGGCGGGCTTGAATTCTGTGTTTTCCATGGCCTCACCGCGGAACGATGGCACCACGCGCGCCTCGGCACCATTCCCCAGACGCACACTGGCCACCGTGCCTGCCGGCGCGACTTCGTTCACGTAAGGCACACCGGCCTTGGCTAGCGCCGTCTTGGCCACATCGCAGCTGTTGCTGAAGGTTTTCTTCCCTACCGGGTCGAACTGGAAGCTACAGTCTGCCGGGTCCGCCACGACCGTTACCGGATGGGCAGCCACCGCAGCCTCCAGCGCCGGGTTGGCGAAATGGGTGATGCCCTTGAACACTGGGAAGTAAGTGACCACTGCCAACACCATGCCGGCCAAAATAATGGGCTTGCGACCAATACGGTCGGACAGCGCACCGAACACCACGAACAGTGGCGTACCTAGCAGCAGCGCCACCGCCACGATGAGGTTCGCCTCTTGCGAGGCCACCTGCAAAATCTTTTCGATGAAGAACAGCGCGTAGAACTGCCCGCCGTACCACACCACCGCCTGGCCGGCTGTGGCACCAAACAACGCCAGCAGCACCAGCTTCAGATTGCTCCACTTGCCCAAGGCTTCTTTCAGCGGTGCCTTCGAGAGAGTGCCCTCTTCCTTCATGCTTTGGAAAACCGGGGATTCATGCAGTTGCAGACGGATGTAGACCGATACCGCCAACAGCACCGCCGACAGCAGGAAGGGAATACGCCAGCCCCACTTCTCGAAGTCGTCCCCGGTAGCCATGCGGCAACCCAAGATGACCAGCAGTGACAAAAACAGGCCCAAGGTGGCGGTGGTTTGAATCCAGCTGGTATAAAAGCCACGACGGCCTTCCGGGGCATGCTCCGCCACATACGTCGCCGCACCGCCGTATTCGCCCCCCAATGCCAAGCCCTGCAACAGACGCAGCACCACCAAAGCGATAGGCGCAGCCACGCCAATGGATTGGTAACTCGGCAGACAACCCACGAGAAAGGTGGCGCTGCCCATAATGACGATGGTGATGAGGAAAGTGTGCTTGCGCCCCATCAAGTCGCCAAGGCGCCCGAACACCAAGGC
>CALPVO020000217.1 GCA_943327025.2 Janthinobacterium lividum | reverse complement strand
TGGGCATCGTCACCATGCTGCCGGTAGCGGCCATGGTTTCTGGCTGGGAACTGCGCACACCGCGTCCCGGGCTAGACGTGGCGCGTCTCGTCGAACTGTTCTTTTCCGGTGCCCTCACCGGAATGGCCGTCGGCTTCCTTGAAGAAACCTTCTACCGGGGCTTGTTGCTGGGCGCACTGCTCGCTCCCTTGGTCGGCCCCAGCCTCGCCTCGCCCAGCGACAGCGCACAGCTTGCGGGCGCACGCCTCCACTCTAACAACGCAGGCTCCTGGCAGCTGGCAGTGGCCATCGTGGCCAGCTCTGCGCTCTTCGCCAGCCTGCATTTCCTGGCGCGCTCCAAGATGGACCCGGCTGCGGTCCAATGGGACAGCGGGCTGAACCTGCTGCAGCAGTCCTTGCGGCACTTCGCCCACCCTATGGGCATGGTGGACAGCTTTCTGGCCTTGACCGCCGTGGGCGTCTTGTTGTCATTGGCGCGACTGTGGACCGGCAGCATCGCCCTGAGCGTGGGCCTGCACGCTGGGTGGGTGTGGGTCATGAAGATGTCGGTGGGCAGCACCCATCTCAACCCCGATGCCCCGCTGGCAGTACTCATCAGCCCTATCGATGGCTTCACGGGTTGGCTGGTGCTGGGGTGGACACTGGGCCTGACGACGCTCGCGTGGGTATGGCGGCGGCCGTTCACCGAGTGGATTGGTCTCCAGCGCTAAAGCGCAGGCGCCAACTGATCAAGCTGGCGGTGTTGGCTTCAGCTCACGCCAACACCGCATCCTCAGCCAATCGCCAGCGCCTCAATCGTCGCCGCGAACTTTCTTCACCAGCATCTGCAAGCGGTCCAACGGGTCGTCCAGTTCCAGCAGCGCTTGGCGCTCGAAGGTTTCCATCGCCAGCACTTCCGCCAAGCGGCAACTCACCCACTGCGCATCGTCGTAACGTGCTTCAAGCGCGGCATAGTCCTCGCCCAGTTCCGGCATGACACGCTCGAGAATTTCCGCCAAGAAACGCAGGTCTGCGGGGATGGTGATGATGGGTGGCGCCGGCAGATCTTCCACTTCAGCCATGTTCAAGCCGTCGGCTTCGCGCCAAGCGCGCAGAATGCGAAAACGTTGCTGGCCACGGCAAGTGATGCCGAGCAAGCCATCGGGCAAGCGGTCGAAGTCGATGATGCGCACCTCGGTGCCAATGCCGGCGGTGGTAGCTTCAGCCGTTCCCGCCTCGTTGCCGCGGAATAGCAGCACCACGCCGAAGCCGCTGTCCGTTTGCATGCAGCGCTTCACGAGGTTCACATAGCGCGGCTCAAAAATACGCAGCGGCAAAGGGCCACCCGGAAACACCAGGCTGCCCAACGGAAATAGCGGCAGCGTGCGGGTCATGGGGCCAGCGCCTGCAAGAGCTTGCCGTGCAAGCCACCGAAGCCGCCATTGCTCATGATGAGCACGTGGTCGCCGGCCTTCGCGGCCGCAGCCAAGGTATGCACCAGTTCATCGATGTCCCCGGCGACGCTGCCGCGGCCCTGAAGCCCTGTGCATACCGGGCCCAAGTCCCAGTCGAGCCCAGCCGGCTGGTAGAAGTACACCGCATCCGCACCTTTCAGCGAAGCCGCCAAGTGCTCGCGGTGGGTGCCAAGACGCATGGTGTTGGAGCGCGGCTCCAGCACCGCCAGAATGCGCGCCGCGCCCACGCGCTGGCGCAAGCCTTCAACGGTAGTGGCAATGGCCGTGGGGTGGTGCGCGAAGTCGTCGTATACCGTAACGCCACGCACGCAGCCGCGAACTTCCATACGGCGCTTTACGCCACGGAAGGCAGCGAGTGCAGCGATGCCTGCAGCCAAGGGCACGCCCGCATGCTGCGCGGCAAGCAGTGCGGCCAAAGCGTTTTCCGCGTTGTGCGCGCCGATGATGGCGGCTTCAGCGTTCCAACGCACCGTGCCACGCACTTCGCCGTGCTGCACGACATCGAACACCGACCAGTCCGGTGTCACCGCGCGTACCTGCCACTCGTCGGCGACATTCACGGCAGCAGGAACGCTGGCAGCACCAAAAGCGGTCACAGGCGTCCATGCGCCCATGGCCAGCACCCGCGCCAAGTGTGGCGCTCCGCGGTTTACCAACAGCAGACCATGCCCCGGCACCGTGCGCACCAAGTGATGGAACTGGCGTTCGATGGCCTCGACGTCGGGGTAGATGTCGGCGTGGTCGTATTCGAGGTTGTTCAAGATGGCCGTGCGCGGACGGTAGTGAACGAACTTGGCGCGCTTGTCGAAGAACGCCGTGTCGTATTCGTCCGCCTCCACCACAAAATGGTGCCCCGTGCCGAGCCGTGCACTAACACCAAAGTTCGCGGGGATACCGCCCACCAAAAAACCCGGTTCGAGGCCCGCATGCTCCAGAATCCACGCCACCATGCTGGTAGTGGTGGTCTTGCCATGCGTGCCGGCCACCGCAATGACCCAACGCCCGCGCAGCACGTGTTCGGCTAGCCACTCAGGGCCCGAAACATACGGCAAGCCCTGCTCCAGCACCGCTTCCACGAGTGGGTTACCCCGGCTCATGACATTGCCTACCACCACCACATCGGGGCGTGGCAGCAACTGCGCGGGGTCGAAGCCTTCTACCAACCCGATGCCCAGTGCCTCGAGTTGCGTTGACATGGGCGGGTAGACATTGCGGTCGCTACCGGTAACGCGATGCCCGGCACTCTGCGCGAGTGCGGCGACGCCGCCCATGAAGGTGCCGCAGATACCGAGGATGTGAACGTGCATGAAAAGGTTCCGGGTCAGGCAGCCGCAGTGGGCTGGTCGAACCACTGCGCGACCGCCAGCGACAGTGCAAGGCTCGCAATGGTGAGGGAGATGGACAACAAGCGCGGACACTCGAGGGTTTCGCGCAGGATGTGCTCCGTGACGAATAGCGAGGCGACGATGAGCATGTAAAACGCTAGCGTGAGCGGCAACTGCAGCGGTGCCCAACCGGTTTGCGCTATCGCCAGCAAACCCAAGGCAGGAATGGTCAGCAGCAGACTGGTGCCATTCATGGCGGTGAAGCTCTGCAGGAAGCGCGGCAAGCGCCCGGCCGCCAGCAGCAGGCCCGCCAGGAACAAGCCAGAAGCGAGCAGGTCTGCCGCCGTCCGCACGAACCAGCGGCCTTCAGGATTGGCGTAAGCCGAATAGACCGCCGTGGTGGCAAAGCAGCCGAGCACTACTGCCCCTGCCAAGGCCGGCGAGGCAGGTAGGTCCTGCGGGCCGCGACGCCGGAGCAGGATGTCGAGAAACAGCCAGAGCAGAGAGCGCATACTTCCCCTAGTGTAACTGTCAGGCGCCCCATTCGTGACCGAAGCCGCTCCCGTTTCCCCCTCCGCCCCGGCCCCACCCGCCCTCGCACCGTTCATCCAGAACGCCGCCAGCCTCGAGTTGCTCGTCGCCCAGCTACAGGGCGCCCCGCGTATCGCTCTCGACACCGAGTTCATGCGGGAGAAAACCTATCTGGCTGAACTCGCCCTGCTGCAACTGACCGACGGCAGCACACCGCAATTGGTAGACCCACTGGCAGACATGGACCTGGCGCCATTGATGTCGTGCCTGATGAACCCAGGTTGCACCAAGGTGCTGCATGCCGCTCGTCAGGATCTGGAAGTGCTACTGCCATTGACCGGCGTGCCCCTCGCGCCCGTACTGGACACGCAGGTTGCCGCGGCTCTGGCCGGCCATGCGCCGCAGGTGGGTTATGGAGAACTGGTATTGAAAGAACTGGGTGTGGCGCTTGAGAAGGGCCAAGCCCGCACCGACTGGCTGCGCCGTCCGCTGAGCCTCGCCCAGGCGCATTACGCCGCAGACGATGTGCGCTATCTGCTGCCATTGGCGGGGCGCTTGCTCGCCCGCCTCGGCGAACTCGGTCGACTCGGCTGGCTGGCGGAAGAAACCGTGGCTTTGGCGGACCCGACCCTCTACACCGTGGACCCCGCCATCGCCTGGCAGCGCCTCAAAGGCATCGAGTCGTGTCCGCCGCGCGAGCAGGCCCGCATCCGCGCTCTGGCCGCGTGGCGCGAGGCCCGCGCACAACGCCGCAACCTACCCCGCAGCTGGGTGCTGGCAGACGATGTGTTGCGGGAAATCGCTCGCCGCGCCCCGGCGGACCTGGACGCCTTGCGCCAACTCCACGTGCTGCAGGACAAGACTCTGGACAAGCTGGGCGCTGAACTGGTCGAAGCGCTCGCCGTGGGCGAGGCCGCGCCGCTGGAAGGCTTGGTCCAACGCATGGACACGCGCCCCAGCGCCACGGAAAAGGCCATGGCCCAGCGCCTCTCGGCGACGCTCAAGACTGCCGCCGAAGCGGTCAGCATCGCCCCGGAAGTGCTCGCCACCCAACGCGAACTGCGCGCCCTAGCCCGCGCAGCCGTTGGCCCCGAGGCCACCCCGGGGCAGGAACCCGCCGGCCTACCCTGCCTGCGCGGTTGGCGCCGGGGCGTGGTGGGCGAGGCGCTGCTGGAAGCCTGCCGCGTCGACTGACCCCGCCGGCTGCCGTCACCCCTCTCTTGGTCTTATTCTTGAGTTTGTTGGTCAATATAATTAATAATTAGGTGACGCCGCTGAACCCGCTGCCCATACTCGGCCGCGGAATCACCCACTCTTCATCGAGACAGCCCCCATGACCACCACCCGCTTACTGGCCAAACTCGCCGCCTCGCTGCTGTTGGTCGCCGTCGCGGGCTGCTCGGGCAGCCAGGGCCCGGCGCCGCAAGCAGCAGTCATCACCAATGTGTCGTATGACCCCACGCGCGAGCTATATCAGGCCATCAACCCCGCCTTCGCGGCGCAC
>CALPVO020000216.1 GCA_943327025.2 Janthinobacterium lividum | reverse complement strand
TGCATCCCTTCGCTGGCGCAAGATCTTGGCCACCCCGTGCAGTGGAAAACCTGGGCTGCGGGCGCGTGGCCCCTGCTCTGTACCGCCGGCCCCGATGGACGCGCCATGCCAGGCAGCGACTTATTGCTTACCCGCCGCGCCACCGCGGCTCTCACTGCGGAAGATGCTGGGGCGCTTTGGGTGGAAAGCACGCCCGTGGCAGGTCGACTCCGCAACGGAACCGTGGGCGTGGTGCTGCAACCGGCAATGGCAGTTGGCGTCATTCCTTCGGCAACAACGCCGCCAACGCCTATGCAAACCTTGTTGGTGGTCAACGCCTTCTACGTGTCACGCGACAGCACCGGCGTCCGCAACCAACCCAGTCTGCGTCGCAAGCAGTTGGTCGGTGGGACCAGTGGGCCACGCTTCGAGGACGAAGAACTGGTGCCCGGCATCGAACGCTTGGCCGTGAGCGTGCTGCCCTCGCCGACAGGATCTTCAGGCCGTTTGTTGCTGCTCGCCGTCACCTCACGTTCACTCCGCAACGCGGCACTGAAGAGGACCGCACAGCGGATGGTATTGCTACGTAATGGAACCGCCAGCCCATGGAATTGAACCGACTTGCTGGCCTGCCGCGGGGTTTCCTGCTGCCCATCTTGCTGCTGCTGTTGTCACTGGGTGGAGTGCTCGCCCTATCGACAGTGGCTAGCGCCACGCTGGATACGCGCGCGAGCCAAGCGGCCTGGTTCCGTCGTGTCGCCTTCGAAGCGGCGGAGGACACCCTCGCCTATGCCATACGCCAAGCACCAACCCGCACCGCTCCGTGGGAAGCAAACTGGACCACCAGCCATGGCGTGAAGGTATGGCTGCAAGTACGGCCCTTGGGTCAATGGGGCACCGCATTGACTGCAGGCGGCACCGCCGTCGTTGAAAGACATGAACGGGCCGTAGCGCTGGCCAGAGCAGGACGTGGCGCTGCCGTACAACTTGAACAGGACTACGCCTACCTCCCCGCCACCGACACCAGCATGGCCTCAGCCGCCCAGCGCACCGTCTGGCGCAACGTGGAGGTTACCCCATGAAGATTCGCTGGCAGGCAAAGCGGCGCCGACGAGTAACCCGCGGCTTCTCCCTGCTGGAGCTGCTGGTAGTACTGGCTATCTCGGCCATGCTCATGCTGCTGGCCACGGACGGCTACGCCGCAGTACGCGCGCGCGCCGCACGGCACGAGGTGCGCATGGCGTTGTGGCGGCTAGCCGCCGCACAGGAAACCCATCGCCTGCAGCACGGCTTCTATGCATCGCGGCTGGCGGTTATTCCATCATTGGCTACTTCCGCCACCGAACTGGCCTCACCTACTTTGCCACCGGCCGGGTGGAATTTCAGTCTCGTGGCGTCAGGCGAAGAGAGCTGGGAACTGCAGGCCGTGGCCATGAACCCGGTGACAGACCCCGTCTGCGCCGAACTGCGGCTCGACACAACAGGAATGGGGTTTGCGCGTGCCATGGACGGCAGGAACACGAGCCGCGAATGCTGGCGACGTTAAGGCCAACCCGCCAAGACCAATACGCTAAGCCTTGACGGCCCGCGCCTCGCGCAAGGGTTTGGGCAACGCGAACACCACATGCTCCTCGCGTCCCGGCAGCTCTGCCGCCGGCTCGGCGCCCCAAGCCACCAATTGGTCTACCACGCGGCGCACCAGCACCTCGGGGGCAGAAGCTCCTGCGGTAACGCCGACGCAGTGGCGGTCCACGAACCACTCGCGCTGCAAGTCCTCGGGACCATCCACCAAATACCCAGGCAGCCCGGCTTTCTCGGCAATCTCGCGCAGGCGGTTACTGTTGGAACTGCTGCGACTTCCCACCACGATGACGATGTCGCATTCCTCCACCAGCGTCTTTACGGCATCCTGGCGGTTCTGCGTGGCATAGCAAATGTCCTCGTTGCGCGGCGCCACCAACTCGGGGAAGCGCGCACGCAGGGCCTCCACCACGCGCGCAGTGTCATCGACCGACAAGGTCGTTTGCGTGACGAACGCCAGCCGCGCCGGATCGCGAATCTCGAGACCCGCCACATCCTCCGGAGTCTCCACCAACAAAATGCAGCCACCCAGCGCGCTGTCGAACTGCCCCATCGTGCCTTCTACCTCGGGGTGGCCCGCATGACCGATGAGCACCACTTCGCGGGCTTCGCGCGCATAGCGTGTCACCTGCATGTGAACCTTGGTCACCAGGGGGCACGTGGCGTCGAACACGGTCAGCCCACGCCGCTTCGCTTCCTGTTGCACGGCACGGCTCACTCCATGCGCACTGAAGATGACCGTGGCGCCATTGGGTACTTCATCGAGTTCCTCGACGAACAAAGCCCCGAGCGCCCGCAACCGCTCCACGACGTACTTGTTGTGGACCACCTCGTGGCGCACGTGGATGGGCGCACCAAACAGGGTGATAGCGCGTTCTACGATGTCGATGGCACGATCGACACCAGCGCAGAAGCCACGCGGATTGGCGAGCAACAGTTTCATGGCTTGCGACGCCCTTCCAGCAGGGCATCCAGAATCAACAGGCCAGCGCCGGTCGTGATGGCGATATCTGCCACGTTGAATGCCGGAAACCAGTAGTCAGCCCAGTGGAAATGAATAAAGTCGACCACGTGTCCGTGCAGCAGGCGGTCGATGACATTGCCAATAGCGCCACCGAGGATGGAGGCCAGACCCACACAAACCAGCGGCTGCTGCCGCGGGTTCAGTTGGCGCAACCAGACCGCAATGCCGATACTGACCAACACGGCCAACCCGACAAAGAACCAGCGCTGCCAGCCACCAGCCCCAGCAAGGAAACTGAAGGCGGCACCGGTGTTGTGCAACCGCGTAATTTCCAGCACGGGCAGAACAGGCAGACGCTCATAGAGCCGGAACACGGCGACGACCCAGAGCTTCGTGGCCTGATCAAGCACCACGATGAACAACGACCACCACAATAACGGCAAGGCATTGGTGCCCGACATCAGTTGGCGGCGCACTGTCTCGACGGGGTCTTTCAACACGCCTTCGAGCAAGGGGTTGTCCTTTTCACTCATGCCCAGACCCTCGTCTCGCCCGCGCCGGCGAGGTTACCGACACAACGGCCACAAAGCTCCGGATGTTCCGCGTGCAGGCCAATATCGGAACGCCGGTGCCAGCAGCGTACGCACTTCGGTGCCGTACTTGGCGTCACCACGATACGCAGCTCACCGGCGTCACCTTCAAGCTTTGCCGTCGTGGCGCCTGCTGGCGCAGCAGCCAATGGATGCAAGCGGGCGGCGCTGGTGATGAGCACGAAGCGGAGTTCGTCGCCAGCACCCCCCAACCCACCGAGGCTGTCGACCACAGCGGCATCCACATAAAGGTCCACTTCGGCCTCGAGCCCAGAGCCTAACTGGCCCGCAGCACGCAAAGCCTCGACCGGCGCAGCCACCGCGGACTTGAGCGCAACGACTGCGTCCCATTGCGGAGTAACACCCGCAGTGGCAACAGCATTCGAGGAAGGCAGTTCGTACCAAGTCGTCAGAAACACGCTATCCGCCCGCGGCTTGCCAGTGGCCGGGGCCGGCAGGAACTTCCAGATTTCTTCGGCGGTGAAACTCGTGATGGGCGCCAACCAACGCACCATCGCTTCGAGCAGGTGGTACATGACCGTCTGCGCGGAGCGCCGTGCCAAACTGGCGGCAGGCGTGGTGTAGAGACGATCCTTGATGATGTCCAGCCAGAAGCCACCAAGGTCTACCACGCAGAACTGGTGCACCTGCTGGTAGATTTGGTGGAACTGGTAGGTTTGGTACGCCGTTTGGATTTCCGTTTGCAGCGCCGCCGTGCGGCCAAGCGCCCAAGCATCAATCGCCACCAGCTCCGCTGCCGGCACACAGTCGGTAGCCGGCGTGAACCCCGTGAGATTGCCCAGCAAGAAGCGCACCGTGTTGCGGATACGGCGGTAGGAATCTGCCGTGCGCGTCAAAATCTGGTCCGACGCGCCCATCTCGTTGCTGTAGTCAGTGGCTGCCACCCACAAGCGCAGTACGTCGGCACCTAGCGTACCGACCACCTTCTGCGGCAACACCACGTTGCCGAGGCTCTTCGACATCTTGCGGCCCTTGTCGTCCACCACGAAGCCGTGCGTCAGCACGCCGCGGTAAGGAGGGCGCCCATGCATGGCTACCGAGGTGAGCAGCGAGGAATGGAACCAGCCGCGATGCTGGTCGGACCCTTCCAAGTACAGGTCGGCCACTTCGGGCATGCCGGGGAACAAGTACGGGATGCAGTGATGCACCACGCCACTGTCCACCCAAACGTCCATCACATCCTTCGACTTGTCGTAGTCCGCCGCCTCCGCACCGAGCAAATCTGCCGGGTCGAGGTCGAACCACGCGTCGATGCCATGAACGGCAACGCGTTCCGCCACAGCCGCGATCAGTTCCTGCGTACGCGGATGCAGTTCGCCGGTAATACGATGCGTAAACAGTGGAATGGGCACGCCCCAGGTACGCTGACGCGACACGCACCAGTCGGGGCGGTTGGCAATCATGGCCGTGATGCGGTTCTGGCCCCAGGCCGGCGTCCAAGCCACTTGCTTGATGCCCTCGAGCGCACCAGTACGCAAGCCCTGCTTCTCCATGCTGATGAACCACTGCGGGGTAGCCCGAAAAATCAGGGGTGTCTTATGGCGCCAGCAGTGCGGGTAGCTATGGTGGTAGGGCGCGTACGCCAACAGCCGGCCTCGCTCACGAAGCAGTTCGACAATACCCGGGTTCGCTTCGAACACCTTCTGCCCGGCCACGTAAAGCGTGCCTTCGATGAAGCGGCCATCGCCAGCCACCGGGTT
>CALPVO020000215.1 GCA_943327025.2 Janthinobacterium lividum | reverse complement strand
GTGCGTGTCGAGCATCTGCATCATCACGCTCTTCTCGATATGACGGAGCGTTTCCACGCCCACTTGCTGTTCCTTGGCGGCATACTCCGCCCCCAGCAGGTCGACCACATGGTCTATCAGATCGATGCCCTTGCGGGCGGCATTCTCGGCCATGAACGCCTTCACATCCATGTCCACGCCAAAATCGTTGCGCAAGGCATTGGCTGCCCCAGCCAGGTCCCACTGCGCTTCAATGGACTCGGCCGGGATATGTGCCGTGATGGTGTTGGTGACGACTTCGCGGCGGAGGTCCCCAATAACCTCAGCAATCTCGGTCGACTGCTGCAACTCGAAGCGCTGGGCGTAAACCACCTTGCGCTGATCGTTGGCGACGTCGTCGTACTCCAGCAGGTTCTTGCGAAGATCGAAGTTGTACGCCTCCACCTTGCGCTGGGCACGCTCGATTTGGCGAGTGAGCAGCGCACTTTCGATAGCTTCGCCCGGACGCATGCCCACGCGAGACAGCAGCGCCTTCATACGCTCCGGGTCCCCGAAGATGCGCATGAGGTTGTCTTCGAGCGACAGATAGAACCGGCTGGAGCCCGGGTCGCCCTGACGACCAGAACGGCCACGCAACTGATTGTCGATACGGCGGCTTTCATGCCGTTCGGTACCGACGATATGCAAGCCACCGGCCGCGAGCACCTGATCGTGCCGCTGCTGCCAATCGGCACGCAACTTGGCCACGCTGGCCTCGTCGAGTTCCCCGGCCTGGGTCTTCTCTACCTCGAAGTTGCCGCCGAGCACGATGTCCGTACCACGGCCGGCCATGTTGGTGGCGATGGTGACAGCACCCGGGCGACCCGCCAGCGCCACGATGAGTGCTTCACGTTCGTGCTGCTTGGCATTCAGCACTTCATGGGCAATGCCTTCCTTGCGCAGCAAGGCCGCCAGTTCTTCGGAGGCTTCGATGGAAGCCGTACCGACCAGCACCGGTTGTTTGCGCTCGAGGCAGTCGCGGATATCCTCGACGATGGCCGCGAACTTGTCCTGCTGACTGAGGTAGACGAGGTCGGAGTGATCCTTGCGCACCGCCGGACGGTGAGTCGGAATGACCACGACTTCCAGTCCATAAATCTGCTGGAACTCGAAGGCTTCAGTGTCCGCGGTGCCGGTCATGCCGGCCAATTTGCCGTACATGCGGAAGTAGTTTTGGAAGGTAATGGAAGCAACCGTCTGGTTTTCCTCGCGGATGCGCACGCCCTCCTTCGCTTCCACCGCTTGGTGCAAACCATCCGACCAACGCCGACCGGGCATGGTGCGGCCGGTGAATTCATCGACGATGATGACTTCGCTGTCGCGCACGATGTACTCGACGTCGCGCCGGTACAGCGAATGCGCACGCAGTGCGGCGCCTAGGTGGTGCATCAAGCGAATGTTCGCCGCGTCGTAAAGGCTCTCGCCCTCACGGAGCAGCCCTTCCGCCAGAAAAAGACCTTCCACGGTCTCATGCCCAGCCTCGGTGAGATGGGCCTGGCGCTGTTTCTCGTCCACCCAGAAATCGCCATCGACCGCGTCCCCGTCGGCTTCCTCCGCCTTGGCGGCGCGACGCAGCTTCGGCACGATGACATTGACGCGCTGGTAAAGCTCGGTGCTTTCTTCGGCAGGGCCGGAGATGATAAGCGGCGTACGCGCCTCGTCGATGAGGATGCTGTCCACTTCGTCGACGATGGCGAAAGCCAAACCACGCTGGACGCGATCTTCGAGGCGGAAGGTGAGGTTGTCGCGTAGGTAGTCGAAACCGTATTCGTTGTTGGTGCCGTAGGTGATATCGCAACCATAGGCAGCACGCTTCTCTTCGGAGGTCTGCCCAGAACGAATGACGCCAACGGACAGCCCGAGGAAGCGATAGACCGGCCCCATCCACTCGGCGTCACGGGTGGCCAGGTAGTCGTTCACCGTCACGACGTGCACGCCCTTGGCTGGCAAAGCGTTCAGGTAGGTGGGCAGCGTAGCAACCAACGTTTTGCCTTCGCCCGTGCGCATCTCGGAAATCTTGCCCTGATGCAGGGTGATGCCACCGATGAACTGCACATCGAAATGACGCATTCCCAGCGAGCGCTTGGCCGCCTCGCGGACGGCCGCAAAGGCCTCCGGCAACAAATCATCGGTGGTCTCGCCGGCAGCGAGTCGTTCGCGGAAGGCTGCCGTCAGGGCGGGGAAGTCCTCGTCCTTGAGCGCCTGCATCTTCGGTTCGAACGCATTGGCAGCATCGACCAAGCGCTGGTAGAGACGCAGCAGGCGCTGGTTGCGGCTACCAAAGAAGCGAGCGAGAAACTTGAGCACGACGAGGAGTCCTTCAGGCAAGGCATGGAGGCGACATGAAGCCTCCCGGGCCGGGATTCAAGCCACCTAGTTTACCAAGACCCGCTACCGCCCGCCCGAGTTCCACCGCGCGACCCAAAGGGACAGGCCGGGACCTCGGCAGCGAACCGGCGGATGCGGGACAATGCCACCTATGAGCGCTTCCCCTCCCCCCCGCCGTCCACGTCGCCCCGCAGGCAGCAGGGCTGGCGGAATCCGGAACATCGAGCAATTGCTTGGAGCGAGTGGCGGCGCCATGCAAGCTCTTCATGCCGGCGCAGCCACAGCCCGAAAGGCGCTGGAGGCGGCACGGACGGTGCTCCCAGCCGAACTCACACCCCACCTCTGGGCGGCGAATTTCGTGGACGGGGAAGTTTCTCTGCTATTCGAGTCCGCGGTTTGGGCGACCCGGGCGCGCTATGCGGCAGAAGAATGGCGAGAGCCGCTGGCACAGGCCCTCGGCGAGGCCGTGGGTAGTGTCAAGGTGAAGGTACGGCCGCGAAGCTGAAGGCCGAATTCAGGCGGTAGCAGCCGCCCCGGCATAGTTGATAGGGGCCGCCGACCGGTCACTGAACGTGACTTCTTCCCAAGCCGACTGGTCCGCCATCAGGGTGCGCAGCAAGCGGTTGTTCAGCGCGTGCCCGGACTTGAACCCACTGAACTCGCCAATGAGGCTGGAGCCGAGCAGGTACAGGTCGCCAATGGCGTCGAGGATCTTGTGCTTGACGAACTCGTCCTCGTACCGGAGACCTTCCTCATTCAGCACGCGGAATTCGTCGAGGACGATGGCATTGTCCATGGTGCCACCGAGCGCCAAATTCCGCGCCCGCAGCATTTCCAAGTCGCGCGTGAAACCGAAGGTACGGGCGCGACTGACTTCACGCAAAAACGAGGTAGACGAGAAATCCATGGACGCGGTTTGCGTGCGCCGATGAAAAATAGGGTGGTCGAACTCGATTTCGAAGTTCACCTTGAACCCGTCATACGGGTCGAAGCGGGCCCATTTGTCGCCTTCGCGCACCTCCACTGGCTTGCGAATACGCACCAAGCGTTTGAGCGCGTTCTGCTCCTCGATTCCCGCTGATTGGACCAGGAACACGAACGGACCGGCGCTGCCATCCATGATGGGCACTTCGGGGGCACTGAGTTCCACGAAGCAATTGTCGATGCCAAGGCCAGCGAGCGCCGACAGCAAATGCTCGACTGTGCACACCTTCACATCCCCCTGGATCAGGGTCGTGCCAAGCATGGTTTCGCCGACCAGATGGGCTTGCGCAGGGATATCCACCGGCGTGGCGAGATCCATGCGGCGAAACACGATGCCGGTATTGGTTGGCGCCGGACGCAGGGTCATGAGGACCTTCTGGCCGGTGTGCAAACCCACGCCAGTGGCGCGAATGGCGTTCTTTAAAGTGCGCTGATTGAGCATAACTATCGCAGGGTATCACGCAGGGATACCCCCCTCAACCGCGGGGTATCGTGACTGGGAACGGGTTCACGGCCGGACTCACGGTCCGCCGGAGAGAAGCCCGCCAGCACCGGCCTCCTGGCCGATGCTGACGGAAAAGCACGGGAAAATCGTTCTTCTTCGCCAAAAAGCGCTGTCAGTCAGCTTGGCGGCGCAGGAATGCCGGGACATCCAACATGTCCTCGTCCCACCCGCCGTCGTTACGCAAACCATCCCCCACGGCCGCTTTCATCGGCGTTCGGCGCGCTGCCGGCCGGTCGTACTGCGACCAATCCCCACCGCCTTGAGCTGCGGCCATCTGGCCGACCACCGAAGGCACCCCGGTGGCAATCGATACCGGGGCCGGCGCGGCTGCTTGACGGACCACCCGCAAGCCCGCCTCTTGAGTCGTGCGATGTACGACGGGCGCCGGGAGAACCTGGGTAGCGACTGCACGGCCAAGCCCAGTGGCAACGACAGTGACGCGGAGTTCGCCGCCCTGCAATTCGGGGTCGATCACCGTGCCCACCACCACCGTGGCATCGTCGCTGGCATAGGCCTTGACGGTATTGCCCACTTCTTCGAACTCGCCGATCGACAAGTCCAAGCCGCAGGTGACATTGACCAGCACGCCCTGAGCACCAGCCAGATTAATGTCCTCGAGCAACGGGCTCGACACAGCCATTTCCGCGGCTCGGGTCGCGCGGTCCTCACCGGTGGCAAAACCGGTACCCATCATCGCCATGCCGGTCTCGGACATCACGGTACGGACGTCCGCGAAGTCGACATTGATGAGGCCCGGGCGGGTGATGAGTTCAGCGATGCCCTGAACCGCACCCTGCAGCACGGTATTGGCGGACTTGAAGGCATCCAGCAGCGTGGTCGAAGGCCCAAGTACGCTCAGCAGCTTCTGATTGGGAATAGTGATGAGTGAATCGACGTGCTTGGCAAGCTCGGCGATGCCCTGATCGGCGATGCTGCCGCGACGCTTGCCTTCCATGCCGAAGGGCTTGGTGACCACGGCTACCGTGAGAATGCCCAATTCCTTCGCCACTTGAGCCACGACGGGAGCCGCG
>CALPVO020000214.1 GCA_943327025.2 Janthinobacterium lividum | reverse complement strand
TCAAACGGGAAATAGTCCGACTGGTCCGTTGCTTCGTCGTAGATCATGACCTGATAGGCCTGCCACGGCGTAAAGCCAAGCAACTGGGCCATGAGGTATGTGGAGTCGGAGTGCACCAAACTGCGCCCGCCGATGATGGCATTACCGCCGGACAAGCCGCTGAGGCTATCGGCCGTAGCTTCGATACGGCAAGTCACCGGCTTGGGAAATTGGAGGTTGCTAGTGCGGCAGCTTTCTTCCACGCCGATGCAGTTGCGAATGGGGGCCTCGCCAGAAGTGGGCGAGTTGTAGCAGACGTCCACCCCAAAGGCCTTGGCCGGTGCAGGGGAGCCTGCGCCAAACGCGGCTAACACGGCACCAAGCGCCAAGCTGAAACGGATTGTGGAGAACATGAGATGCCTTATTTCATTTTGCGGGAAAACCCCTATGTACAACGTTATGCGAAGTACTGAAATCAGTCAAGCGGGTTCTATAACCGATGAAAGAAGTCGGCTTCCGCGACGACCCTTGGAATAAATGGCCCTCTAATCCGGACCGCCAAACTCAGCGCCAAACTCAACACTGGACTCAACGCTCGACGGGTTCCAACCGGACCAAAGAGCGGTCCGAGTTGTCCGTCAGCAAGTAGATGAAGCCATCCGGCGCCACGCGAACATCGCGAATACGGCCCAGTTCGCCCTCAAGCAGACGTTCTTCTCGAACCACCGCTTCACCGCGCAACTCCAAGCGCACCAGCATCTGGCCACGCAGGGCACCCACCAGCAAGTTTCCCTGCCAGGCAGGGAACCTCGGGCTGTCCACGAACGCCATGCCGGAAGGACCGATCGACGGCACCCAGACTTTCAGCGGTTGCTCCAAGCCGGCCTTGGCCGTCCCTTCGCCGATGGCGGTGCCGAAGCCGTAATTGACCCCGTAAGTAATAACCGGCCAGCCGTAGTTACGGCCTGCGCGCATCACGTTGACCTCGTCGCCACCTTGCGGGCCATGCTCATGGGTCCATAGAACCCCGGTTCCGGGCTGCAAAGCCGCGCCCTGCAGGTTGCGGCTACCCAGTGTCCATTTCTCGGGCTTCGCCCCGGCACGCCCACTGAAGGGGTTATCGGCGGGGACGCGGCCGTCGTCGTGCAGCCGGATGACCGACCCGGCATGGTCATCCAGACGCTGGGCACGTTCCTTCTCGCCACGGTCACCGAGGGTAAGATAAACGTGGTGGCTCTTGTCGAAAACGATACGGCCACCGAAGTGTTGGGCAGTCCGTGTCTTGGGCAGCATGCTGAACAGCACCTGCACCTCCGTCATGCGCTTGCCCTGCAGCTTCCCGCGGGCCATGGCGGTTCCCCAGCCCCCCGCCCCGGGTGCGTTGTACGACCAGTAGATCCAGCCATTGCTCGGGTAATCGGGGTGAAGCACCACATCGAACAACCCGCCTTGTCCGCGGGCGACCACCTCGGGCAGACCCTCAACGGACTGCGCGTCCAGCTTGAAATCCTGGCTGACGAGGCGCATTCGCCCGTCTCTTTCGGTCACCAGCATCCTGCCATCGGGCAGGAAAGCCATCGACCACGGGTTCTCCAACCCAGCCACCAGCGTAACGACGCGGAAGGCCTGCTTTTCCGAAAGAGCGACCGACACGGGGTCTTTCCCGACGGCTGACACGGAAACCATCAGCACAGTCAGCGCGAGCGCCCAATGACGGAAGCGGCGGATCATTTTCATGAAGTCGTTCTCCGCAAACATGACGTCCTATTCCCACTCAATCGTCGCGGGCGGCTTGCCGCTAATGTCGTAGACCACGCGGCTGACGCCCGCGATTTCGTTGCCGATATGCAGGCTTACCTTTTCCAGAAGTTCGTACGGCTGTCGCGCCCAGCGCGCGGAAACAACTGCGGCCCGCAACCCCACCGGGCACCAACAGCGCAAAAGGTAACCTAAATTACTCCATCGGGGCGTAGAGGTAGAAGTCGCGAACGGAACGCGCCACCTCGGCAATGACACGCTCCCGCTGTTGCATCGGGGCTTCGCTCTTCTTGATGAACACGGCAATGACTATAGCTCCGCCGTTCGCAGGCAGCGTCATGACGCCGACGTCGTTGACGGTGCCGCCTATAGTGCCGGTCTTGTGCGCTATCTGGACCGGTTCGGGCAGCCTGCCCTTCAGGCGGTTCACGCCGGTGCGACAACGCCCCATGATATCGACGATGACCTGTGTGCTCGTCGGCGCCAGAGCGCTGCCCGAGAAGAGACGAGTCAGCAGCATGGCCATCGCTACGGGTGTGGTGGTATCTCGCGGGTCATCATCAAACGCAGGGTTGGGGCGGCTTGCAGCCGCTTCCAACTCTGGGCGCGCGGCAACAAGTTGCGCCATCGTCTCGCCGCTCCCAGCCGCCGGCAAACCGTAGAAATCGCGAATCAACGTGTCGGTGCTGCGATCAACCCGCAGGTCGGCGACACCGACTTTTTGCACCCAATCGGTCACGGCAGCCGGCCCACCGGCCAGTTCCATCAGCATGTCCGTGGCGGTGTTGTCGCTCTCGGTCAGCATCAGTTCCAGCAAGTTATGCACCGATAGCGCAACACCCGGGTGTACTAGCCTTTCAGCAATGATGTCCGAGGGAACACGATGACGGGCCTCCACCGTCACCATTTGGTCCAAGCGCAGACGTCCAGCATCCACCGCCGCCAGCACGGCGCCGGCGATGGCTACTTTGTACGTGCTCGCCATGGGGAAGCGGACTGCCGCGTTCAGTAAAACTTTGGGGCCACGTCCGTCGAGCCGCCAGGCCGCCACCCCCACGGAGCCTTTGGCCGCCACCGCCATGGCCGCCAGATCGCGCTCGAGCGCGACCGTCGATGGCCCAGGAGCCGCTGGGTGCGCCGTGGTTGGCGCGGCCACACGCTTCGCTACACCGGCGGAAGGCATAGCCCAAGCCAGCGTGCCTATCACCGCGAGTGTCTGGAAAAAGATCCACCGCTTCGAACCAAGAACTGAGTGCATTGGCGTTTGCTCCTGAGGAATCTTTAATGAACATTCAGCAACGGACTGCGCAACATTCGAGGCATCTGGTGCGTCGATAGCCGGTGAATCGTGCGTGCGAAACTTTGACGGAAGCCCTCAGGCAAATACATTGACACTTTCCAATTCAGAAATATACTCGCTGCTAAAGAAATATTGCGTCGCCCGGAAATTGCGCCCCAACGCCCTGGCGGGTAGGCCGCTGAAAAAGCACCCAAGGAGCCTCACCATGCCGTTGCACAGCCCTTCCCCTTCCCCTGCCGCTCACATGGTGTCGCGCCGCACCGCACTCCAGCTTGCCATGGCAGCGGCCGCCGGCATGATGCTGCCCACAGCAGTCGCCGGTGCTCGCTCCAAGGCCGACACCGCGAACCCATTCGCTGCGATTGACGCAGCAGCGTTGGCGCTGATAGCCAACAAGGCCACTCCGGGACTCTCACTTGCCGTGATGCGCGCGGGCAAACTGCTCTATGCGAAAGGCTTCGGTGCCGCCAATCTGGAAACCGAAAGCCTAGTGACGACGGAAACGGTGTTCCGCGTCGGCTCCGTCAGCAAGCAGTTCATCGCCACCGCCATCGCATTGCTGGCGGAAGAAGGCAAACTAGGCTTCGACGACCCGCTGTCGCGCTTCCTGCCGCTCTTTCCGCGTGCCGGTGACATCACCCTGCGTCAAATGCTGACGCATACCTCAGGTCTCGGGAACTACACGGATACACAACCGCCAGAGGAGTTCTTGAAGCTGGCCCGGCCGGACTACAGCGATGCAGAACTGTTGGCGGCCATGGCGAACACCTCCCCGCTCTTCAAGACAGAACCTGGCACCGCTTGGGCCTATTCCAATACCGCCTACGTCTTGCTCGGGTTGGTAGTGCAGGTCGTCGCGGGCGAACCCTACGGCGCGTTCCTGCGTCGGCGCCTGTTCGTGCCTGCGGGCATGATGCAAACCGCGGTGGACGATGCCAGCGATGTAGTACTGCACCGTGCTAACGGCTACTCAGCGGACCCAACCCACCCGGGCGAATTCCGCAATGCCCAATTCATTTCCATGACCTTCCCCGGTGCAGCGGGAGCCATGCGTTCCACGCCATCGGACCTATGTCGCTGGCATGCCGCCTTGCTTGGTGGACGTATAGTCAAGCTGGAAACCCTGAGTGTGATTCTGACGCCGGGGCGACTCAAGAATGGGGAACTGCCTGAAGCACCGATGCCACCCAATACCGCGACGGATGCGCCGAAGGAGTCCATCAAATACGGCTTCGGTTTGTCTTTCGGCGACTTCGAAGGCCAAAACTATATCGAGCATGACGGTGGAATCTTCGGCTTCGTCAGCGCATTCCGCAGTTTTTGGCCACAGCAAGTCACGGTTGCCCTGCTCGTGAACTACGATGGCTTTGGTTCCCAAGAGAAATTCCAGCCGGTACGCGATGTGCGCGACGCAGCAACTCGAATAGCGTTAGCTTGAGGGAAATACCCATGAACAGTACCTACCCGCCGTGCAACACCGGACGCCGCCGCCTGCTCTCAGGTGCCGCCGCCGGCATCGCCACGGCCTTGATTACCCCTTGGGCCTGGGCTGCCCAAGCAGGCTATTCGAAGCGCGCAATCTCCATCATCGAGAATGCCGGCGCCATCGATATGCTCGGCCTAGTGACAATCAATAACGAAGAGTGGGACCGGTGGAACTCCGCGAATGGCATGACGGAAGCGGATCGTCAGCAGTTCAAGGATTGCGGCATCAAGGTATTTCACCACTCATTCGGCATGGGCGGCCCGAATGCACACAACGATGCCCTCATCTATTTCGCGGCGCTCAACGCCTTCATCGCGCGCTACTCCGATACATTCACGCGGGTGAGTCGCTGGCGGGACCTGGAAGCACT
>CALPVO020000213.1 GCA_943327025.2 Janthinobacterium lividum | reverse complement strand
TCCGCGCCGAGCTTGTAGATGCCATCGTGACAGAACTCGGTGCTGGCCACGTCGAGGCCGAGGTAAACGTCCTTGCCCGGCGAATAGCCAGCCTTGGTCACGGCCTCGAGAATGGTTTCGAGCGCCGCCGCGTTCGACGGCAGGTCCGGCGCGAAGCCGCCTTCGTCGCCCACCGCAGTAGTGAGGCCCTTGGCGTTCAACTGCTTCTTCAACGTATGGAAGATTTCCGCACCGCAGCGCAGCGCTTCGGCGAGCGAAGGCGCACCCACCGGCAGAATCATAAATTCCTGAATATCGAGACTGTTGTTGGCGTGTGCGCCGCCGTTGATGATGTTCATCATCGGCACCGGCAACGTCAGCACCTGCTGGTCACCAGCGAGGTGGCGCCACAGGCCCACGCCACGGTCTGCCGCAGCGGCATGGGCAGCTGCCAACGATACGGCCAGCAAAGCATTGGCGCCGAGGCGCGCCTTCGTCTCGGTGCCATCGGCGGCGATCATCGCGGCATCGAGGCCCGCTTGGTCCGCCACCTCGCGGCCAACGGCCAGCGCGGCCAGTTCGCCGTTCACATTGGCCACGGCCTTCTGCACGCCCTTGCCAAGATAGCGGCCCGCGTCGCCATCGCGCAGTTCCACCGCTTCGCGGCTACCCGTGCTCGCACCCGAAGGCACGGCGGCACGGCCCATCACGCCACTTTCCAGCACTACCTCGGCCTCCACCGTCGGGTTACCACGGGAGTCGATGATTTCGCGGCCAAGGATGCGGGCAATCTTCGTCATGTCAGGTCTTCCTCGTAAGGGGCGCTCTTCACCGTTTGGTCGAGCGCCTGCAGGGTCTTCAACAAGCTTTCCATGCGGGCCAAGGGCCACGCGTTGGGGCCATCCGACAGCGCCTTGGAAGGGTCGGGATGGGTTTCCATGAACAGGCCATCAATGCCGGCGGCTACCGCTGCCCGCGCCAGCACCGGCACGAACTCGCGCTGACCGCCCGACGCCGTACCCTGCCCGCCCGGCAACTGCACCGAGTGCGTGGCATCGAACACCACCGGCGCGCGCGTGCTGCGCATGATGGCCAGCGAACGCATGTCGGACACGAGGTTGTTGTAGCCGAAGGTAAAGCCGCGTTCGCACACCATGATTTGCGTGTTGCCGACGGCGCGCGCCTTGTCGACCACGTTGCCCATTTCCCAAGGCGACAGGAACTGGCCTTTCTTCACGTTCACGGGCAAGCCGGTGCGGGCCACGCTCTGAATAAAATTCGTCTGCCGGCACAGAAAGGCTGGCGTTTGCAGCACGTCCACCACACTCGCCACTTCGGCGAGCGGGGTGTCTTCGTGCACGTCAGTGAGCAGCGGCACGCCCAGCTGCGCCTTCACTTCCGCCAGAATCTTCAGCCCCGCTTCGAGACCCGGCCCGCGAAAACTCGCGGCGGAACTGCGGTTGGCCTTGTCGAACGAACTCTTGAAGATAAACGGAATACCAAGGCGCGCCGCCATCTCCTTCAGCGCACCCGCGGTATCCAGCTGCAACTGCAGGCTTTCCACGACGCAAGGCCCTGCGATGAGGAAGAACGGGTGACCACCGCCCACCGGAAAGCCGCAGAGTTCCATCAGCGACTGGCGGCCTGCGGCATTGACCGCATTGGCGGCCATCAGACTTCCACCGCCGCAGCACGGTATTGACGCGCGGCGCGGATGAAGCCCGTGAACAGCGGATGGCCATCACGCGGGGTGGATTGGAACTCCGGGTGGAACTGCACGGCGAGGAACCAGGGGTGCCCCGGCAACTCGATGACTTCCACCAGACCATCCACCGACCGACCACTGAAGCGCAGGCCGGCTGCCGACATGCGATCGAGATAGGTGTTGTTGAACTCGTAGCGATGGCGATGACGCTCCATCACCTCGTCGCTGCCATAGGTGGCGCGAGCCAAAGTGCCTTCGCCCAAGCGGCACAACTGCGCGCCAAGGCGCATCGTGCCACCCATGTCCGATTTTTCAGAGCGCTGGTAAGTACTGCCGGCCGCGTCCTGCCATTCGGTAATGAGCCCGATGACCGGGTCTGGCGTCGCGCGGTTGAACTCGGTGCTGTTGGCGCTCTCGAGCCCGAGGACGTCGCGAGCATATTCGATGCAAGCCACTTGCATGCCAAGGCAGATACCGAGGAACGGGACCTTGTTTTCACGCGCCCAGCGCACCGTCTGAATCTTGCCCTCGATGCCGCGTTCGCCGAAGCCGCCCGGTACCAGCACAGCATCGACACCCTGCAGGCAGGCGGGGCCATCACGCTCGATGTCGATGGCATCGATGTAGCGCACGTTCACGCGGGTGCGTGTCTTCACGCCGGCATGCTGCAACGATTCGGTCAGCGAGATGTAGCTGTCTTTCACCTGCATGTACTTGCCGACCATGGCGAGCGTGATGGTCGCCTCCGGGTTCATGCGCGCTTCTACCACCGCATCCCACTCGGCGAGGTTCGCTGGGGGCGGCGAGAGGCGCAGGCGCTCGACGACAATTTCGTCGAGGCCCTGCTCGTGCAGCAAGCGCGGAATCTTGTAGAGGTCGTCGGCATCCACCGCCGAGATGACCGCGCGCTCTTCCACGTTCGTGAACAACGCAATCTTGCGCGCCTGTTCAGCCGGGAGCGGGTCCTTCGAGCGGCACAGCAGGATGTCCGGCTGAATGCCAATGCCACGCAGTTCCTTCACGGAGTGCTGCGTGGGCTTGGTTTTGATTTCACCACCGGCCACCACCGGCACCAGCGTAAGGTGCATGTAGACGCAGTTGTTGCGTCCAAGCTCCACACCCAACTGGCGGATGGCCTCGAGGAACGGCAGGGACTCGATGTCGCCCACCGTGCCGCCAATTTCTACCATGCAGACGTCGGAATCGCCGGCGCCCAGCTTGATGCTGCGCTTGATTTCGTCGGTGATGTGGGGGATGACCTGCACCGTAGCGCCGAGATAGTCGCCGCGACGCTCCTTGGCGATGACGCGTTCGTAGATGCGCCCGGTGGTGAAGTTGCTGTTGCGGGTGCTCTTAGTGCGCACGAAGCGCTCATAGTGCCCGAGGTCGAGGTCGGTTTCGCCGCCGTCAGCGGTAACGAACACTTCGCCGTGCTGGAACGGGCTCATGGTACCCGGGTCCACGTTGATGTATGGGTCCAGCTTCATCATGCTGATCTTGAGGCCACGGGCCTCGAGAATGGCGCCGAGCGAGGCGGAGGCGATGCCCTTGCCTAGCGAGGACACCACACCACCCGTCACGAATACAAAACGTGCCATGGAATACACCGTCGCCTCGGTGGGGGGCACCGGGCCGTCTGGAAACTGCAGAAAAATGGGGGATGCCGTGCACCCCTCGCGACGGGAAATCAGTTTACGCGAACGGCGCTTCCCAGACTACCCGCCAACCGGGTTCTTCACCCTTCGCCAGCAGAAAAACGTCCAGGAACCGCTCGCCGACCGCCGCTAATTCCCCGGGAACGAAGCTGCGCTCCGCGGCTGCAGCCGCCGCGGCAGGCACCAGCCAGAGATAGGGCACCTCGTCCCGCAGCCATGGCGGAACGGCTACCGACTGCAGCAATTTGCGCACGTCTTGGTGGGCACCCTGCTCCAAAGGGCGAATGCGCAGGCGCTCGCCCCCTACCCGCCCGCGCACCATGAACACCTGGTCTGGCGGCGCGATGAGGCGTGGGCCTTGCGTCGCGGCCACCAGCGACAACCGGCCGGCGGGCCCCAAATCCACGGCCGCACCGCCCGGCATCACCGGCAAGGCACCCATTCGGGGCAGTTCCTGTCGCCACGGTGGCGGCGGGTCGGCCAACGCCGCCAAGCGCTGCGCCAGCGTCTTGCCTGCCGCATGCCCCAAGTAATAGCGCCCGCGCCAAGCATGAATCTCGCTTTCGCCCCAGCGGACACACGGCGCGGAATCGCCGCGGGCCTCGAGCATCTGGTCCACGAGTGTGCCGACGCGGGACGCTGGCGGCGAGCGGTGCCCTTCGCCACGAACCCAAGCCCGCAGCACTTGCGCGCGACGCGCCAACGGCAGGGCCTTCAGCCCCGCTTGGTCAAGAGTCGTTGCCGCTAGGCGTGGGAGCAACCCAACGGGCTTGTGTGGGAGCGAACTGGCTTGCAACTCCCCCCTGCCAGGCTTCCGGCCAAAGGGAACCCCCGGGCAATCCAGCGGCGCCAGCAGCGGCTGCAAATCTTTTTCAACCGCTTCGTCCACTACCCGCAAGGCGTCCTGCAAATGCCCCGCCGAGCGGGAGAGCGTTAGATTCGCGCCCGGCCAACGCGCCTCGAGCAGCGGCCAGACGGTGTGGCGCAGATAGGCGCGGTCCAATCGTGGATCGACGTTCATCGGGTCCAGCGTGTAGTGCACACCGTCCTGCAGCCCGAGTGCTGCACCGGCAGCCGCGAGCGTGGCGCGCGCCGTGCCCAGCAAGGGACGGGCATGTGTGCCGGCACCCAGCGCCGCTTGCCACGGCATGGCCGCCAACCCTTCCAAGCCGGCGCCACGGAAAGCTTGCAGCAGCAAAGTCTCGGCTTGATCGTCCGCATGGTGCGCGGTCAGCACCCACGCGCCCGCGGGCAACCAAGCAGCCAGCGCTCGATACCGGTGCAGCCGGGCGATGGCCTCGACGCTCTCGCCGGGGGAAGGTGGAATCTGCAGGCGTAACACCTCGCAAACCACCCCAGCGACCGCGGCAGTAGACTTCGCTGCGGCTTCCAGCGCTGGAGAAGCGGCTGTCAGGCCATGGTCGCAATGAACCGCCCGCAATTCGGGCGGACTGGACCAGCCGGCGGCTTGCCAGTCGGCTGCCGTGAACCGCGCCAGTGCCAACAGCAAAGCACTGGAATCGCCGCCCCCGGAGGCCGCTACGGCCACCAGCCAAGGCAG
>CALPVO020000212.1 GCA_943327025.2 Janthinobacterium lividum | reverse complement strand
TGTCGCCAGCCGGTCGAAGCCTTCGTTCAAGTCGTCGAGCCGTAGCCGTTCGGCCAGCAGGGCGTCCACGGGCAGCCGGCCTTCGCGATACCACTGGATGAACTTCGGGATGTCGCGCTGCGGCACGCAGCTGCCGATGTAGCTGCCCTTCAGGGTGCGTTCTTCGGCCACCAGCTTCACCGGCGACAGCGTGAACTGCGCAGTGGGCGGCGCGAGGCCAGCGGTGACGGTGGTGCCGCCGCGCCGCGTGATGTTCCACGCCAAGTCCAGCGCGCGCACGCTGCCGGCCATTTCGAAGGCGAAGTCGACGCCGCCGCCCGTAGCGGCGCGCAGCGCTTCGGCGCAGTCCGGGTCGCTGGCGTTGAAGGTGCGGGTGGCACCAAGGTGGGCGGCCAGTTCGAGCTTGTCCTGATGCAGGTCTACGGCGAGGATCTCGCGCGCACCCAGGGCACGGGCACCGAGCAGCGCGGCGAGGCCCACGCCGCCTAACCCCACCACGGCGACGCTGTGATGCGCCTGTACCTGCGCGGTGTTCACCACGGCGCCTACGCCCGTCAGCACGGCGCAGCCGAATACGGCGGCAATGTCCCAAGGCAGGTCTGGCGCAATACGTACCAGACTCTCCGCCGCCATGACGGCGTGGTCCGCGAAGCCGGAAATGCCCAGGTGATGGTGCAGGGCAATCTCACCGTCGCTCCAGCGGCGTTCACCGGAGAGCAGGGTACCCGCGCTGTTTACGGCGAACCCCGGCTCGCAGAGGGCAGGGCGGTGCGCTACGCAGGGCCCGCAGTGGCCGCAGGAGGGCACGAACGCGGTGACCACATGGTCGCCCACCGCGAGCCCTTCCACGCCTGCGCCGAGCGCTACGACGATGCCAGCGGACTCGTGGCCGAGCACCATGGGCACGGGTCGGGGGCGGTCGCCGTTCATCACCGAAAGGTCGGAATGGCACAGGCCGGTGGCTTTCAGGCGCACCAACACTTCGCCCCGCCCTGGCGGGGCGAGTTCCACTTCGATGATGTCCAGCGGGCGGCTGGTCGCGTAGGGCGGGGGCGCACCAACGGTGCGCAGGACGGCTGCTTTGACACGCATGGCGGGAGTCTACCGCGCGTCTGCTAGCCTTGGCTGCGGTATTCGGAGCGGGTAGTGAACATGATGGCGAACGGTGAGCAGCAGGCGGGCGACCAGCAAACAGGCGGAACCGGCAGCGCAGCGGGTGTCGGTGGGACCACGCCGGACGACTGGCGTACGCGCGCGGACTTCCGCGCGTTCCGGCCGCTGCAAACGCGTTGGATGGACAACGACTCCTACGGGCACGTGAACAACGTCGTGTACTACTCATATTTCGACACCGCCGTGAATGGCTGGCTGATGGAATCCACGGGGCAGGACACTCGCCTGTTGCCCGCCATTGGCGTGGTGGCAGAAACCAGCTGCCGTTTTTTCAGCGAGATTTCTTTTCCAGACGCCCTGGACGCGGGGCTGCGCATTGAACGACTGGGCAAGAGCAGCATCGTTTACCGTTTGGGGCTGTTTCGGGGCGTGGCCATGGATGCCTGCGCTGCCGGCAGGTTTGTGCACGTCTACGTGGACGCGGTTACCCGCAAGCCGGTGCCCATTCCGGAAGCCATTCGCGCTGCAGCGGCGACGCTGGTCTGAAATCGGCGGCTCAGCGGCTGCCGATGCCCAAGCTGCCGCTGCGCACCACTTCCAGCACTTCGCCGTACTGGCTGGCGGCCGTGATGAACCGCGTCACCAGAGCTTCGCTGCTGGTCAGTTCCACCACGAAAGCTTCGGGCGCGTCGCCGAGCACGTGGGCGCCTGCGGCCGCTACGGCCGCATTCAGGGCGCCGAGCTGGCTGGCCGGCGCGCGCAGCTTCAACAGCAGCAGTTCGCGTTCATGGTGGATGCCCTGGGTCAGGTCTTCCACCCGAACCACGTCCACCAGCTTGCCCAGCTGGTGAATGATTTGGGCGATGACCGAATCGTTCCCGGTCGTCACCAAGGTGAGACGGGAGACGATGGGGTCGTCCGTGGGGGCTACCGAGAGCGACTCGATGTTGTAGCCGCGGGAGGAGAACAGCCCGGCAACGCGCGTGAGCGCACCGGCTTCGTTCTGCAGATGAATGGCGATGATGTGGCGCATGACAAGACAAGACTAGCCCAATTTTTTTGCAGTGCATAGACGAACCCGCAGGCGTGCGCTAGTCTCAAGGGTTCCTGTCTCTCTCGGAACTTTGTCGTGACGTTTGTTCGCCCTGCTTCGCCCCCGCCCCCGTCCACCCCCCATGCCCTGGCCGGCACCGAAATGACCGGTGCGGAGATGGTTGTTCAGGTGCTGGACGACGAGGGCGTACCGGTGCTGTTCGGGTACAGCGGCGGGGCCATCCTGCCCACCTACGACGCGGTGTTCCAGCACAACCAGCGCTGCGAGGCCGCGGGCCGCCGCGGCATGCCGCTCATCGTGCCGGCCAACGAGCAGGGCGCCGGGTTCATGGCGGCAGGTTATGCCCGTGCCAGCGGCCAAGTGGGCGTCGCCATTGTTACTTCGGGCCCGGGCGCCACCAACATGGTCACGCCGGTGCGCGACAGCCTCGCGGATTCCATCCCCATGGTGGTGTTGTGCGGCCAAGTGCCTACCGCCGCCATCGGTTCGGACGCCTTCCAGGAAGCCCCCATCTCGCAGGTGATGGGCGCCGTGGCCAAGCACGTGTTCCTGGTGACGGACCCGGACAAGCTCGAAGCCACCATCCGCACCGCCTTCGAAATTGCGCGCACTGGCCGTCCGGGCCCGGTGGTGGTGGACCTGCCCAAGGACATCCAGAATTGGCGCGGCACCTTCAAGGGCGAAGGCAAGCTGGCCATTCCTGGCTACCGCACGCGGCTTGAGCGCCTGAGTGGGTTGCGTCCTTCGGAAGGCGCCTGCACCGAGTTCTTCGCGCAACTAGGCCAGGCGGAGCGTCCGCTGCTCTACGTGGGCGGTGGCGTGGTGAATGGCAGTGCTGCCGGTGAACTGCGGCGCTTTGCAGAAGCCTTCGGCATTCCGGTGGTCACCACGCTCATGGGCATTGGTGCCATGGACACCACCAGCCCGCTGTCCCTGCACATGCTTGGCATGCACGGCGCTGCGTTTGCCAACTACGCGGTGGAAGACTGCGACGCCCTCATTGCTGTGGGTGCGCGCTTCGACGACCGCGTGGCCGGGGTGCCCGCGAAGTTCGCGCGGGGTGCGCGCTTCATTGCGCACCTCGACATCGACCCTAGCGAAATCAACAAAGTGAAGCGGGTGGGCTGGAGCCATGTCGGTGAAGTGGCCGTCGCGCTGCAAATGCTGCGCGAGCACGGCGAGGCCGCCGGGTTCCGCCCGGACTACGGCAAGTGGCATGCGCATTGCGCCGAATTGAAGCGCGTACACGCCTTCAACTACGACCGCGCTTCCACCATGATTCAGCCCTATGCCGTCATCGAGGCGATCAATCGCCTGACGAAGGGCGAGGCCATCATTGCCACGGGCGTAGGCCAGCACCAGATGTGGGCCGCGCAATACTTTGACTTCCGCGAGCCGCGCTTGTGGCTCACCAGCGGCAGCATGGGCACCATGGGCTTCGGCTTGCCGGCGGCCATTGGCGCGCAGTTCGCGCACCCGGGTAAGCTGGTTATCGACATCGACGGTGACGCCAGCATTCGCATGAACTTGGGCGAACTGGAAACGGCCACCACCTACGACACCCCGGTGAAGGTGGTAGTGCTGAATAACTTCGGCGACGGCATGGTGCGCCAGTGGCAGAAGCTGTTCTTCGAAGGCCGCATGTCGGGTAGCGACAAGAGCCTGCACAAGAAAGACTTCATCAAGGCGGCACAGGCGGACGGCTACGGCTTCGCGGTGCGGCTGGAAAAGGTGGAAGAGATTGACGCCACCGTGAAGGCGTTCATCGAATATCCGGGCCCGGCGTTCCTCGAAGTGATCATCGACCCGGATGCCGGCGTGTACCCCATGGTGGGCCCGGGCCAGAGCTACGAGCAGATGATTACCGGCGAGCACATTGCCAGCCGTGGCAGCACGCCTATCGTGGCGCCTTCCAGCAGCCAGATGTTCTGAAACCGGTGCAGGCTGCGGCCCTTGCCGCAGCCAGGCAATGCTTCAGGGCTTGGCTGCCGCGGTGAGCAAAGGGTCGATGCGCTTGCGGAAGGTTTCCGGCAGGCCAGCGCCTACTACCAGCGTTCCTTCAATCTTCCCGTTCACCACGCGTCCGACCAGAAACGACGGTGTGCCACGCACGCCAATGGCCTGGCCGGCCTCGGTTTCCGCGCGGATGCTTTGGGTGATGGTGGCGGCGTCGCTGTCACAGCGGGCGCGCAGTTCCGGGGCGAGCCCCACGGCCTTGGCGGCTTGGTCCAAGCCATCTCCGGCCAGCGAAGCTTGCACGCTGAAGACGGCCTCGCGTAGTTCCCAGAACTTGCCTTCGCGCGCTGCGCAACGCGCCAAGCGCGCGGCGGCCACGGCCTGCGCGTGGAACTCCAAGGGATAGTCGCGGCTTTCGAAGCGCACCTTACCCGTATCGATGTATTCCTTGCGCAGCCAGGGCAGCGTTTGTTGGTCGAAACGTCGGCAGTAAGGACACTGCAGGTCGGAAAACTCGACGATGACCACGGGTGCATCGGCGCGACCAAGACGCCGGCTGGGGTCGGTGGAATCGGGCAGTGCCACGACGGCGGGTTCTGCCGGTGCGGTGCTGCGGCTGGCCAGTTGTTTCACGGTGGCTTCTAGTTGCGCCAACCGCTGCTGCAGCGTCGTCACTTCGGTTTTCAGGGCATCACCTTCCGCGCGCGTGAGCGTGCCTGCCGGCGTACAGGCGGCGAGGCAAAGGGTGGCTGCGGCAGCCAGCAGGGTGCCGGTGGCTCGGCGCAAAGTACGGCCCAAAGTCTGATTTAGCG
>CALPVO020000211.1 GCA_943327025.2 Janthinobacterium lividum | reverse complement strand
TCGCCGGCGTGCTGGCCCACGAGATTTCCCACGTCACCCAGCGGCACTTGGCACGGAGCCTCGCTGCCCAGACCAAGAACGCGACGATGACTACCCTCGGCATGCTGGCAGCCGTGCTCATTGGCGTTGCCGCGGGTGGCGGTGGCGATGCGGTACAAGGCGCAGTAGCCGTCTCACAAGGCGTGGCGGCCCAACAAAGACTGAACTACTCCCGCGCTAACGAAGCCGAGGCCGACCGCGTCGGCATGGGTGTGCTGGCTTCCGCCGGCTACGATCCCAATGGCATGGCGACGTTCTTCGAAACGATGGGACGTCAAACCACGCTCGGCGCGAGCCGCATCCCCGAGTTCCTCCTCACCCACCCGGTGACGACCAACCGCATCGCCGAAGCCAAGGACCGCGCCCAGCAATACAGCACCGTGCGCCCGGTGGACAGCACGGGTTACCAGTTGGCCCGTGAACGGCTCCGCGTGCTCAGCACCCCGGACGGCCGGGATGCCCGTGAGCCCTACGCTGACGCGGTGGCAGGCCAAGATGTCCCTTTGCCCGCCGCGCGTCGCTATGGCCGCGCCATCGCCGCCACCGCCGCCGGCGACCCGGCGGAGGCCATCGCCGCTCTGCGCGAACTGCGCAACGCCCATCCGGAAGTCATTCCGTACCACACCGCACTAGCGGAGGCCTATCTGAAGGCCGGCGAGAACGCCACGGCCCGCCGCACCCTCAGCGAAGCCATGACGCTCTTTCCGCGCAATGTTGCCGTGACCGTGCTTTACGGCGACACCCTGCTGCGCAGTCATGAACCGGCCGAGGCGCACCGGGTCCTGCTGGACCTGTTCAACAACGTCCCCGCCACGCCATTGCAAATTCGCCTCCTCGCCCAAGCCGCGAGTGGCCAGGGAGACGCCCCCGAAGCGAACTATTACGCAGCGGAATACCTGCTGGCGGTCGGCGACCTCAACCGGGCCATCAACCAGTTGAACCGCGCACTAGCGACGGCAGGCGTCAGCGAACTCCAAACCGCCCGCTTTACCGCTCGCCGTGAAGAACTGAAGGAATACCTTGCCCCGAAACTGCAGGGCTATGTGGACCGCGGTGAGCCGTTGCCGGAACCGGAATACGGGGATGCACGCGGGCGCTGAAACGGTAAAATAGGCTATCGCTCTTAAGCATTGAAACGACCATGACCCGCAAATCTCTCTTTTCCATCGCCTGGCAACTACCACTGCTGTGCGTGCTGGCGTTTCCGCTAGCGACTGCTGCCAACCAAGCTGAAACCACGCTTGGCGCGGTGGAGTCGACTGGCACTGGCATTAGCCCTACCGCAACTCCATTGGACCGGTTCGAACGCTACAACCGCGCCATGTACCGCTTCAACACGGGCATTGACCGCGCGGTACTGCGCCCACTGGCGCAGGGATACGCCAAGTTGCCTCGTCCGATTCGTGGCGGCATCGGCAATTTCATTGGCCATTTGGCCTACGCTGACACCATCGTCAACAACTTCCTGCAGGGAAAGTTCAGTGATGGCGGCAAGGACCTCGCACGCTTCACGATGAATACCGTGGTGGGCGTGGGTGGCCTGTTCGATCCGGCCACCGTGGCGGGCCTGCAGAAAAACGATGAAGACTTCGGACAGACGCTCGGCAAATGGGGTGTACCTTCGGGGCCCTATCTCGTCTTGCCGTTCTTGGGCTCTTCCACGCTGCGCGATGCCCCCACCTGGGCACTCTCCAATGTCCTGGATGGGCGTTCCTACATCGACCAAGATGCCCTGAACTACGGACTCGGCACCCTCCGCCTGGTGGACGTGAGGGCCAGCGTGCTGGTCGCCGATGCGTCCATCGAGCAGGCCTATGACCCCTACGCCTTCGTGCGCGATGCCTACCTGCAACGGCGCGAATACAAGGTGCGCGACGGCAACGTGCCGGTAACGATTGAAGAACCGCTGGAAGATCCAGCCGGCGAATAAGTCCGATAACGATTGGGAACGCCAGGGCCGACGGGCGCGGCGTGGAAGCGCCCGAAGGCGCCACATGGAGGCGAGTTAAACGCCAGCGACTGGCGGAGCCTTGGCGTTCGCCTTTACGATGACTACCGTGCGGTTGAAGTCCTCACCCGGTTCCAGCAAACCCACCACTTCACTAATGCGCGCAATGGCCCGGATAGACCGGGGCATCGCCTGGAAACGAATCTCGCGGCCGGCATGATGCGCCCAAGTGACCCACTCCAGCAGCACCGCCAAACCGGCACTGTCCGCTTGGGTCACGCCCGCCAAATCCACCACCACCGACTCGCAATCGGCGAAAGCCGCCTCGCTGGCCTCGAGGATGCGTCGTGCCGTGGAAAAGCCGAAAACACCGGACAGCAGGAACCGTCCGGGTGCTTCTTCAACGAAACCGTAGGGAGTGACTTCGCTCACTTGCGGCGCTGCGCGTCCATGCCCGCCGCCTCGGCCTCAAGTCTGGCGATCACGGCGTCCAGACCCCGTTGCTGTATCTCCAGCCCGATGTCCTTGCGGAAATTTCGCACGTAGGAAATGCCTTCGATGACTACGTCCCAGGCCTTCCAGCCGTTGGCCGTACGCCGCATCACGTAGTTCACTGGCACCCGCGTGCCGTCATCGCGGCGAATTTCCGAGCGCACCGTCGCCGAATCCGGCGACGCGTCCGGCCGGAAAGGCAGGAACTTCATGCGGTCGGGAGTGAAGTCGAGAACCGCGGCGCCGTAAGTCTTGAGCAGAGAACGGTAAAGACCTTTGATGAAACGCGAACGCTGCTCTGGCGTAGCGGTGCGGTAGTGGGTTCCCAAGACAAGCCGCCCGGCGTATTCCAAATCGAAGTTCGGCGTCAGCAAGCTATCTACCAAGGCAAAGACGCGCGCCGGGTCCTTCTTCAAGGCCGGACGCTGCGCATCCAGTTCCTTGACCAAGCGGTTGGCGAGTTCAGTCATCTGCTGCTGCGGGTCGGGCGCAGTCGCCGCTGCGGCTGCGGGCGCAGCCGGTGTGGCGGCGACGGTAGCCGTGGACACGGCGGCCGACAAGAGCGAGGTGGCAAGCAGAAAAATACGCACGTTCTTGAACATGATTACGGGCTCTGGGCTGGCGGGGCGGTCTTCTGGTCCGCCTCCTTGCTGGCGAACGAGAACAAAAACTTACTGATGAGTTCCTCGAGAACGACGGCCGACTGGGTCAGTTCGATACGACCCCCGTCGCGGTAAAAGGTTTCCGAGCCACCGGCTTGCAGCCCCACATACTGGCCACCGAGAAGACCGGCAGTAAAGATGGCGGCATCGCTGTCGTCCGGAATGCGGTTGTACTGCGGCTGGATACGCAGCACCACATGGGCCTTGTAGGTGCCCTGGTCGAAGCGGATGGACTCGACGCGACCGACACTGACGCCGCTCATCGATACCGGCGCGCCTTCCTTGAGGCTGCCGACGTTGTCGAAATTCGCTTCGAGATGAAAACCGGCATCCCCGAACGTAGGGCTGCGATTGGTGATCTGCGTAACCATGAAGAACATCGCCGCGAAGCCGAGGGCGGCGAAAAACCCCGTGGCTAACTCGATGGATCTGGACTGGCGCATGGTCGTTTCCCGGGAATCGTCAATGAATGTAGAAAGCAGTGAGCACGTAGTTCAACAGCAGCACGGCAATAGAGGAGTTGACGACGGTGCGCGTGGTGGCACGACCGACTCCTTCGGCAGTAGGCTGCGCGTGAAAGCCCTCGAACACCGCCAGAGAAGCGATGGCCAGCGCAAAGAACACGCTCTTGACCATGCCTTCGGCGATGTCATCCAACTCGACGGCACTGCGCATCTGTGACCAGAACTGGCCGGCATCGATGCCCAACAACTGCACGCCCACCAACTGCGAACCATACAGCCCGATGGTGATGAAAATGGCAGTGAGCAAAGGCAAAGCGATAAGTGCGCCAAGGAAGCGCGGCACGCAAACCCGGCGCACCGGGTCCACCGCCATCATCTCCATCGCAGACAATTGGTCCGTCGCGGCCATGAGGCCAATCTCGGACGTCAGTGCAGTACCGGCACGCCCCGCGAACAGCAGCGCTGCCACTACCGGGCCTAGCTGCTTCAGCATGCCTAAGGCCGCCGCAGGCCCCAAGGCCTCCTCAGCACCGAAACGTTGGAGCAGGTCGGCCCCTTGCAGCCCCAGCACCATGCCGACGAACAAGCCGCAGAACATGATGAGCGCCAGCGACAAGGCACCGGCGTTGTAAATTTGCGCTACCACCAGCCCCGGGCGCAGGACCGCACGGGGCGAAACCAACAGCAACCGCCCGGCAAAAAGCAGGTAGGCGCCGAGTTTCTCGAGGGCACCGCGCAACCCGCCCAACCGGTCGACTCGGAGGTTTACCATGGTCATGGCTTCACCTTCCCACCGCCTGCCTCACGATTACCGAAACTGACCCCCAGCAACTGAGTTTCATAGTCGGGCGCGGGGAAGTGAAAAGGTACGGGGCCGTCGGCCATGCCGTTCATGAACTGGCGGACGATTTCGCTCTGGCTCCCGCGCAGTTCGTCGGGGCTGCCACTGGCCACCACGCGCCCCTCGGAGAGAAGGTAAGTGCAATCGGCAACGGCGCTGATTTCATGGACGTCGTGAGACACCACAATACTGGTAATTCCCAGCGCGTCATTCATCTGGCGGATGAGTCGCAGCACGACCCCCATGGAGATGGGGTCCAGACCCACGAACGGCTCATCGTAAATCAGCAGCGCCGGGTCCATGACGATGGCACGGGCCAAAGCAACGCGACGGGCCATGCCACCCGACAACTCAGCGGGCATCAAGGAGGCGGCACCACGCAAACCTACCGCATGTAACTTGGTGAGCACCACATGGCGCACAAGCCGTTCCGGCAAATCCGTGTGCTCGCGTAGCGGAAACGCTACGTTCTCGAACACGGAAAGATCGGTCAACAGGGCACCATTTTGGAACAACATACCCATGCGACGACGTACGGCATAGAC
>CALPVO020000210.1 GCA_943327025.2 Janthinobacterium lividum | reverse complement strand
CGGGCAACGGCCGCAGCCACACGTGGTCGCCCGCCGGTTGGAATGCTGCCGGGGCACGCACCCAGACACTGCTGCCGCCAAAACTTAGCTGCAATAGGCTGTGCGTGCCCATGGGCTGGAAGGCCTGTACTCGTGCCGGTTGCCATGCCGCGCCAGCAGCACTGTCCACCGGCGCGGCCAACACTTCCGCGGAATCCGGCCGGAAACCCAACTGATGTTCGCTGCCTGCCGCAGCGGCACGCGCAAGCCAGTCGGCGTCCATAGGCAGTGTGACGTCACCCATTCGGACTTCGTTAGCGCCAAGCTGGCACGGCAGAAAATTCATGCCGGGCGAACCGATAAAGTGACCGACAAACGTGTGCTCCGGCGCTTCATAGAGCGCTTGCGGCGTACCCACTTGCAGCACTTCACCGTGGTTCATCACCACCACTTCTTCAGCGAAGGTGAGTGCTTCCACTTGGTCGTGCGTCACGTAGATGAGCGACACCTTCAATTGCTGGTGAATCTGCTTCAACTTGCGCCGCAGCAGCCACTTCAGGTGTGGGTCAATGACGGTGAGCGGTTCATCGAGCAGCACGGCCGCCACATCGGTTCGCACCAACCCACGGCCCAGCGATATTTTTTGTTGCGCGTCGGGCGGCAAGCCACGCGCGCGGCGCTTCAAGTCCCCGGCAAGGTCCAGCAGTTCCGCTACCTCGCTGACGCGCGTACGTACTGCGGCTTCCTTCCAGCCACGGTTGCGTAGCGGGAAAGCCAGGTTGTCGAATACCGTCATGGTGTCGTACAGCACTGGGAACTGAAACACCTGCGCGATATTGCGTTCACGCGGGCCCAGCTGCGTGATGTCCTTGCCGTCGAAGAGAATGCGGCCTTGCGTTGGCGTGAGCAAACCCGAAATGAGATTGAGCAGCGTGGTCTTGCCGCAGCCCGAAGGGCCGAGCAAGGCGTAAGCACCCCCATCGCGCCAAGTCATGGTCATGGGCCGCAAGGCCCAGCGCGTTTCGGTGCCGGCGTTAGCAGCACCGCCGTAAGCATGGCCTACGTCCACCAGTTCAATGCGCGCCATCAGGTTTCCCCCGCGGCCGCGGCGGGGGCAAACAGCGCTGCCCCTTCGCAGGTGAAGCCAAAGAACTCACGCGGATCTAAAAAAAGATGGGCCCGCGAACCGAGCGACAGGGGATGAATACCACGCCATTGCGCCACCACGTCGCCGCCTGCCGTGTGCACATGGAGATAGGTGTCTGAACCGCTAATCTCGGCCAACTCCACGGTGCCTTGCAAAGTGAGATTGCGGCAACCGCCAGGCTCGGAATGCAGTTGGTGTGGACGCAAGGCCAGCAGCAATTCGTTCACTCCAGCCGCGCGCACCGCAGCCACCGCCGCGGGTGACAAGGCTACTTCTAGGCCGCCGGACAGACCGCTAGCCAAACCGTTGGCCGTACCGCTGACCAGAGTGGCTATTCCGCGCGTGCCATCAAAGCGCGCCGGCAGCACGTTTAAGGGTGGGTCGCTGAAGGCTCGCGCCGCCGCCAGCGTCGCCGGGCGATGGAAGACTTCAAGCGTGGGGCCGCTTTGCACCACGCGCCCTGCTTCCATCACCACCACGTTGCCGCCCAGTTGCAGGGCTTCCTGGGGTTCCGTCGTGGCGTACACCACCGTGGTATTACGTACCCGCAGCAACTGCAGCAACTCGGCGCGCAGTTCTTCGCGCAGCTTGTAGTCCAGATTCACCAACGGTTCGTCGAGCAGCAGTAGCCCGGCGTCTTTGGCCAAGGCGCGCGCCAAGGCGGTACGCTGTTGCTGCCCGCCGGAAAGTTCGGCAGGACGACGGTCGAGGAACGGCGTCAGCCGCAACTGCTCCGCAATGGTCGCTACCCGCTGTTCCAGTTCACCCTTCGCCACGCCGCGCAGCCGCAGCGGCGAAGCAATGTTTTCGCGAACACTCAAAGACGGGTAGTTGATGAACTGCTGGTAGACCATGGCGAGGTCGCGCTGCCGCACGGGCAGGCCCGTCACGTCGCGCCAAGCACCACCGCTCCCTTCCTGAATTCGCCCAGCGCTGGGCGCATCCAGCCCGGCCATCAGACGCAGCAGCGAAGTCTTGCCGGCGAGCGTGGCGCCTAGCAACACATTCAGCTGGCCCGGGACCAGGTCCAGATGAAAGGGGTAAAGGTGGGTAGCAGCCCCGACCCGCTTCTCCACCCCTTCCAGTTTCAAAGCGAGCGCGGCGGGGTGAAGCGTGGCGGACATCTGGCGATGATACGGGGGCGCAGGGGCGGCGTCAGCCCATCTCGGGGGCGATGAGGCGGACTGTAGGAAACCAGGTGCGGTAGGTGCGGCGGTCGCGCGTCAACAACGCAGCACCAGTCACCGCAGCATGCGCGCCAATCAGAAAATCCGGCAGGACGCGGGTTCTCGAAGACTGTCCACGACGATACGCCTGAAAGGCTTTCGCACCGAGGAAGAGAGCTTCCTTCGGCAGCTCGCGGTACTCGAGGCCCGCCTCGTGAACCACAGCTTCCAATTCTTCGATGCGGACAAAGGCGAGCGACAGTTCCGCGTAGACCAGCGGGTTGATGAACAAGGTGTCCTGAGCCGCAGCGAGGTTCAAGGCAGCTCGGGACCAGTCAGCCCACACGACGTCGCCTTGCAGCACGTCCAGCAGGACGTTCGTGTCAACCAGCGTCATTCGCCGTCCCCGGGGACTGCGCCGGGGCCACGGGTCAAGGTCATGATTTCTTCCGTGGACAATTTGACCGTGGCGCGTCCGCGCAGTGCGCCGAAGCGGTCGGGTGGCGCCGCGACAGGCATGGCCGACGCTGGTACCACCTGGACGGAGCCATCCGCAGCAATGCGAAAGTCCACGGCATCGCCAGGCGCGATGCCCAAATGGTGACGTACTTTCAACGGCACGGTGACCTGCCCCTTGGTAGTGAGCTTGTGAGCCAAAGTAATACTCCTTATCAGCAGAGTATTACTTTAACGCAGTCGAACAATTTCTGCGCCACCACTATGGAACATGGGCTACCGACAGAGCAGTCCCTATTTCAGGTCAAGTTGCCGCCATTTAGGAAGTTTTCGCCGCCGTTGCGCTGTATTTCGAGTGCTTCAACGGCAAATAGCCTACTCCGCCACCTGCACCACTACCTTGCCGAAGTTGCTGCCCTTCAGCAGGCCGAGGAATGCAGCCGGGGCGTTCTCCAATCCTAAGGTCAGGTCTTCGCGGTACTTCACTTGGCCCGCATGCACCCAACCGGCCATGTCGCGGTGGAATGCGCCCAGTCGGTCGTAGTGGTCGGAAACGATAAAGCCTTGTACTTTCAAGCGCTTGGTCAGGATGTTGCGCATCAGTACCGGGGTGAGGTCCGGGCCTTCGGGCAAGCGGGTGAGGTTGTACCAGGCGATGACGCCACAGACGGGCATGCGGGCGCCGGTATTGAACAACGGCACCACCGCTTGCAGCACCTTGCCACCGACGTTTTCGAAATAGACGTCGATGCCCTTCGGGCAGGCTTCGGCCAAAGCAGCGGCGAGGTCGTCACGATGATGGTCGATGCAGGCATCGAAGCCGAGCTCCTTCACGGCGAACTCGCACTTCGCGGCGCCGCCGGCAATGCCCACCACACGGCAGCCCTTCAGTTTCGCAATCTGCCCCACAGTGGCGCCCACCGGGCCCGTGGCCGAAGCCACCACCACAGTTTCGCCGGCTTTGGGTTGGCCCAAATCGAGCAAGCCAACATAGGCCGTCAGGCCGGGCATGCCGAGCACGCCCAGGGACCAGGAAGCCGGGGCCAGCTTCGGGTCTAGTTTCACTAACGAGTTCATGGGCGTGGCGCCCGGCTTCATCACCGCATGGGTTTGCCAGCCCGTGTTGCCGAGCACCACGTCGCCCACCTGAAAGCCGGCCGCCTTTGATTCCAGTACGCGGCTAACGGTGCCGCCTACCATGACGCCGCCCACCGCTACCGGTTCGGCATACGAAGGGCCATCGCTCATGCGGCCGCGCATGTACGGGTCCAGCGAGAGGTAAAGCGTCCGCAAGAGCACTTCACCGTCGCCCGCCGTGGGCACGGGACCCTCCTCGAGACGGAACGAGTCAAGCGTGGGGACGCCGACAGGGCGCTGAGCGAGAACGACGCGACGATGCATGGTGGAGTACCTACTGAAAGGGAGAGAAAAATACTGTAATGCGACCGGCGGCGGGTGTCTGCAGGAACCCGGCATCATTGGCCACGACAGCCGGTCATCATCTTGCCACGGCCTGCCGTGCCACAACGGACGGAAGGGTACGCGTCCGCGTTAAATGTACGGCATTACACCCTTTACACCGATAGCGCCTAACGAGTCTTGTGGCCTCTGCTATCTTCAAGGTGGCAGCGCGTGTTAGCTACCCTTGATCGGCTTCACACTCGAACCCACCCCTCACTAGCGTTTTTCGCAGAGCACCTCATGCAGCAACGTTTCAACAGCCAAGTGGTCGTGGTCACCGGCGGTACCGGCGGGTTGGGCAAGGGCGTCAGTCTTGCCTTTCTGGCGGAAGGGGCAACCGTAGTGGTCACCTATCGCAGCCAAATGGAGTTCGACGCGCTGCAACTGGCCGCAGCCGAAAGCAGCCATCGTCTTGAAGGGCATGTGGTCGATGTGCTCGATGAAACCGCTCTGCAGACTTTCATTACCGAGGTTGTTGCGCGTCATGGCCAACTCGACGCTGTCGTGAATGCCGTTGGCGGGTACGCCGCCGGTTCTCCTCCTTGGGAGATGCCGGCAGATGCGCTAGACAAGATGCTCGCGCTGAACCTGCGGTCCGGTTACCGTTTGCTACGCACTGTGGTGCCAACTTTGCTTGCGCAGCGTCGTGGCGCCATCGTTAACATTGCCGCGGTTGCCGCGGTCCAGCACGTGGCTTCGGCGGCGGAGTTTGTTGCTTCGAAAGCCGCGGCCGTCGCTATGGTGGATTCGGCCGCCGCCAATCTGAAGGGCACCGGCGTGCGCGCCAACTCGGTTTTGCCGAGCAT
>CALPVO020000209.1 GCA_943327025.2 Janthinobacterium lividum | reverse complement strand
GTAACCAGGATGATGCCGTAGGGCTTGTGCAGCAGTTCGTCGTAGCGTTCGCGCGTTTGCGGGTGCATGCCGAGCGCGGTGAGGTCGAGGCGGCCGGCTTGCTTGTCCAACAAGCGCAGCACCACGCGTTCGCCGTGGCCGGCGGGAATGGTGGAGACGCGAACGTCCACCGGGCGGCCAGCAATGCGCAGGCTGATGCGGCCGTCTTGCGGCAGACGCTTTTCGGCGATGTCCAGCTTCGACATGACCTTGATACGCGACACCACGAGTGGCGACAGGGCACGGCGCGACACGAGTACTTCGCGCAGCACGCCGTCCACACGGAAGCGCACGACCAAACGGTTCTCGTAAGGCTCGATGTGGATGTCGGAGGCGTTTTCCTTGACGGCTTGCGTCAGCACGGCATTCAGCAGCCGGATGATGGGCGCGTCGTCTTCGCTTTCGAGCAGGTCGGAAGGCTCGGGCAGCTCTTCGGCGAGCAGCGTCAGGTTGGTGTCGCCTTCGAGGCCTTCCGCGGCTTCCATCGCTGCTTCGGTGCCGGCTTCGTAGGCCTTCTGCAGCATCTCGTCGAAAGTGTCGGCAGGAACGCGTTCCAGACGCAGGCGCCGGCCCAGATGGCGACGGACCTCGGCGATGCCGCGCGGGTCGGCGCCTTCGCGGCAAGTGACTAACGCGTCTTCACCATCGAACCCACGCACCAGCACGCCATGGCGCTTGGCGAAAGCGAAGGACAGACGCGCGGCCGGTGGCAGCGCGCTAGGCGCTATGGCCTCGCTCACGGCTTCTGCACCGCCGGCACTTCGCTAGCTACCGGCGCGGCTACCGTTGTTGGCGCTGTTACCGGTACTGCCACTGGCGCTACTACCGGCGCTACTACCGGCGCTGGATTGGCAGGCGCAACGGGCGGCGACAATTGCTCCATGGACGGGAGTGTTGGCTGGCGTTCACCCGGCAGCATGGGCGCGCGGCCCTTCGTGCGGCCGGTCTGGATGCCGCGCAGGTAGTTGTACTTGGCTTCCGTTTCGGCAGCCACCTGGTTACCGTCCATGAGAATCTTCGGACGGATGAAGACCATGAGATTGGTCTTGTTCTTTTTGGCATTGCGGGTGCGGAACAGTTCGCCCAGCACCGGTACGCGACCAAGGTAGGGTACGCGCTGCTCGCCGTCCGTCAGGCTGTCTGAAATGAGACCGCCCAGCACGATGACTTCGCCGTCGTCCGCCAACACCTTGGTGCTAATGGTGCGCTTGTTCGTGATGAGGTCCGCCGCGCCGGCGGAGGAGGCAGCCAGGCTGCTGGCTTCCTGTTCAATCTTCATCACGATGGTGCCGTCGTCGGTAATCTGCGGGGTGACCTTCAGGATGGTGCCCACTTCCTGACGCTGGATGGTCTGGAAGGGGTTCACGGAACCATTGCTGCCGCCACTGCCGGTGTTGGTGAACTGGCCAGTGATGAACGGCACTTCCTGCGCCACCTTGATTTGGGCTTCCTGGTTGTCCAGCGTGATGATGGACGGCGTGGAGATGATGTTCGTGCGCGCGTCGCCACGGATGGCCCGCAAGATGGCGCCGAAGTTCGTGCCGCCATCCTTGAAGCGGCCTACCCCGATGGTCATGCCGGAGGGCACGCTGGTGATGGCGGAGGGGTTCTGAACGGCGCGGGCGATATCGCCGATGCTGGTGCCGCCGATGGGCGAGACAAAGCCACCGGCTGCGATGTTGTCCGAGGAACCATCGAGAATCCAGTTGACGCCGAGGTCAACGTTCTTCTCGCCCGAGACCTCGACGATGATGGCTTCCACCAGCACCTGGGCGCGGCGAATGTCGAGACGGTCCACGACCGACATGAGCGAACGCATGATCTTCGGCGGCGCGGTGACCACCAAAGCATTGGTTTCAGGGTCGGCCCAAATAGTGGTGCCACCTTCGCCGCGGCTCGCTGAGGGGCCCGCAGGCGTGCCGCCCCCTGAAGACTGGAGCCCGTTCAACTGTTCTTTCAGCTTCACGGCAATCTTTTCGGCGTCCGAATAGCGCAGATAGCGCACTTGGGTGTCGCCGCCCGCTTCGAGCGGCGTGTCGAGGTGGGCCACCAGGGCCTTCAGGCGCAGACGTTGGCCGCTTTCGCCGCTAAGCAGAACGCTGTTGGTGCGTTCGTCTGCTACCAGTTTCACACCACCGCCTTCGGCGCCAGCTTGTGCAGCGGCGAGTGAATTCACCACGCGCACCACTTCGGCTGCCGAGGCATGCTCAAGGCGGATGACGTCGATGTCTTCATCGCCACCTTGGTCGATGCGCTTGATGATCCGGGTGAGCCGGTTCACGTTGTTGGCGCGGTCCGAGATGATGAGGATGTTCGAAGACGGGTAGGCGGCCAGATGGCCGTACTGCGGAATGAGCGGGCGCAGAATGGGCACCAACTGCGCCGCACTGACGTTCCGCACCTGCAGGACCTGCGTGACGATTTCGTCGGAGCTGCTGCTGACTTTGTCGGGCAGGTCGTTCGCCGGAACCTGCCGGGCGTTGGCATCCGGAATAATCTTCCACACGCGGCCCGAGGGCACGGCCACGAAGCCATGCACCTGCAGGATGGACAGGAAGGCTTCGTAGAACGCATCCGGCGACATGGGCGTCGCCGAAAGCATGGTGACCTGCGCCTTGGCGCGTGGGTCGACGATGAAGTTCTTGCCGGTGACTTGGCTCACGGCCTCAACAATCTGCCCGAGGTCGGCGTCTTTGTAGTTCGGTGTGATGAGCGGGCCGCTAGAGCGATTGCTGGCCGGCGTAATGACAGGATTCACGGCAGACACGGCTGCAGGCGTAGCACCCGGCTCTTGCGCCAAAGCGGCAGGCACGAGGCCTGGACCGGCAGCCAGCACGGGCAGCATGGCCAAGGCGAGCGCCAGAGCACGTGAACGCAGTGAAAGAGACAGTCCGGCTTGTTCGGTCGTCATTCGGTGGGCTCCGGAGGCGGGGCGGCCGAGTTGGCCGCTTTGGCCAACTGGTTGGCTTCGATGGTGATGTCGCGGGTGACGCCATTGCGCGAGACCGTGACGTTGACCCGGTCGCCCGGCTGGAGGCCGGTAATAGCCGACAGGCCGCGGGCGGGGTCGGTGAGCGGCGAGCCGTTCACCTGCGTAATCATGTCGCCGGGCTGGAGGCCCAGGCTACCGAAGGCGCCGCGGTCACGCCCGGGGTACACCCGGAAGCCCTGCAACTGGCCATCCATCAGCACGGGCGTGGGGCGAATGATTTCGGCGACGAAGGCCGGGTCGTCGGCCATGGCGCGGTTGACGGAGGGCAGGCCCGCCGGCCGGTTCGGGAAGGAGGGCATGACCATGGGGGACATGGCCACCGGCATTGGAGATGCGGGCATGCCGATACCCGCCAGGGACTGGCGAGGCAGGGCGAGCGTTTGGATGGACCCGTTTGCGTCCAACTCGACGCGGTCGGCATAGACGGCGCGCAGCTTCGCTCCGCCAGGCACGGCATCGCCGATGCGGTAGAACTTCGCGGACTCGGCAGATTCACCGAGGATGGCGAAGCCGAGGCCTGGGTCCCGGTAGGCGATGGTGCCAGCCAGTACCAGATTCGAGGCCGACTGCACAGCGCCGGCGGCATCGGCGCCGCCCGGGGCGCCAGCGATGCCGAACAGGTGGGCGTTGGCGATGGTGCCCGCATCGATTCCACCGGGCGTGGCACCGGTGATGGCGGGCAGGGCGACATTGGCAATTTGCGCGTTCTGCGTAACCGGTTGAGCGGCAAGGAAACCAAGCACCAGACGGGCAGCGAGCGCAGCGACCGCCAGCGCCAGCGGCACGGCCGCCAACAGCGGCCCACGACCTTCCACCCAGCCGGCTACTCGGGTTCCGGCGGCACCGGCAAATGCGAGCTTCATCGGAGGCTTTCCTGCATCCCCCCATGATACGGGGCGAGAGGGAAAACGCTCAAGAAATTAAGCGTGGGTGTGGGGTTTTTTTAGGGGGTCTGTTCACAAAAATCGTCGCTAGCCAACAGGTTGCGAATTTCATGGGTGTCCAGTACTGAATCCGACCTTGTCATCGAGGAGGGGCGGCCCTATAAAGGACGGGTGAATCCTTATCCCCTGTATGCCGGCCCCGCCGACCCGCCCCAGCGCCCCATCGGTGAAGAACCGGGTGGCGGATTGGTGGTCGAGGAAGCCGCGCCCCAACTGAAGCGCCCCTCGCGCTACCACGTCCTGCTGCTGAACGACGACTACACTCCCATGGAGTTTGTGGTCGATGTGCTGCAGCGTATTTTCGGCCTGGACCGTATCCGGGCGACGCGCGTGATGCTCGAGGTGCATACCAACGGCAAGGGAGTCTGTGGCTCCTTTACCTACGAAATTGCCGAAACGAAGGTGGCGCAGGTGACTGCGTACGCCCGTCAGCACCAGCATCCGCTGTTGTGCACTATGGAAGAGGCGGACTGAACAGTGCTTTCCAGTGAACTCGAATACTGCCTGAACGAAGCCTTCCAGGCGGCTCGTGAGGCCCGGCATGAATACATGACGGTGGAGCACCTGCTGCTCGCCATTCTCGACACCCCCAAGGTGCGCGAGGTACTGCGCGCTTGTGGTGCGGATCTCGTCAAGCTCAAGAAAGACTTGGAGCAGTTCGTTGCGGATGGCACGCCAAAACTGCCGGAAGACGACGAACGCGAGGTTCAGCCGACCCTCGGCTTCCAGCGCGTGCTCCAGCGGGCGGTGTTCCATGTGCAGTCCAGCGGGCGCAAGGAAGTGGGGGTGGCCAACGTACTCATCGCCATCTTCAGCGAAAAGCAGTCGCATGCCGCGTTCCTGCTCAGCCAGCAGGACATCGCGCGTCTCGATATCGTCAACTATGTTTCGCATGGCCTTTCCAAGCTGAAGGAAGAGCCAGCAGAAAAGGACGAAACGCCGGCCGCCGAAGGCGAGAAGGATGGCGCGGAGGGTGGCAACGCCCTCGAGAAATACTGCTCCAACCTGAACAAGCTCGCCTCTGAAGGTCGTATCGATCCGCTCATCGGGCG
>CALPVO020000208.1 GCA_943327025.2 Janthinobacterium lividum | reverse complement strand
GCCTCTTCGATAGCGGCAGCACTCAACCGCCGCACTCGACCACGCGGTGCACTGACCGCTTCCCCCCTCACCGCCACTGCACTGCGTTCCATTTGCTCGCTCCTTGGGTGTGACTGCTTACCGGCGCTGCGGCGCCACCGCCGACGAGTACAGGGGCTTTACCTGCCGCCCGATCCCGTCTAAATTAATTGGTGATAATGTACCAAATTATCGGAAGGGCGCCAGCCCCTCCGGTTCACCAACAGCAAATCAGTGGCAAATCATCAGAAAAAGGAAACACGGGAATGCGCATCAGTGACGACCGCTACAGCCGCGACCGCCTCAAGCTGGACTTGGCACTCCGCCTGCTCCGGCACGAGGCCCGCACCTGCACCATCCAGCACATCACGGGTCTCAGTGGGGACCGAATCCGCAAGCTCTATCGCGCCTATGTCATGCAGGAGGCCCCTACACGCCTGCTGCGCCACCGCGGCAAAGCGCCGCGCCAGAGCAGTTGGTTTCTGCGCAATGCTGAAGTACGCCGGCAGGCCGCCGTACTTGGGGGCTTATTTGCGCTCTGCGGCTTGCTGGACCCCGCCACAGATGCCACCGCCCCCACGCTGGATGCGGGGGAATTGTTCTGCCGCGCCTATGAAACCTACCTGTACGAACATGCCGAGGCGTGCATCTCCTTCGACCATGGGTGGTGCCTACTGCTCGCCTTGCGGGGACAGCGCGGCCTGCACTTTGCGCAGTGCCCGCGTTGCGAAGCACTGGGCCTCATCGACCGCCAGAAACCCGCCACCGCCACCTGCGGTTGGTGCGCCTCACCACGCGGCCTGGGCACCCACTGAGGCCCGCCACTGCCGACCCGGTCTACGCCACTTCGAGGTTGCGTAGACCAGGGCGAGGTAAAGAGCGAGCCACGCGGGTGGCGTACACTGGAGACATGTCCGCCACCCCGCCCAATGTTTTTTCCGGCCCCTATGTAGACCGTCGCTCGGAGGCTCGCAAGAACGCCGTCGAGGTCGCGGCCGCCTTGGCCGACCCTGCCGCACTGTTGGTGCCGGTGTGGGGACAACGCAGCTTGGTGCGTGCTCTGCCGGAGCCCACGGCGGTGTTGTTGTCCGTTCAGCACACCCTGCGCACTTATCTAGACGACGCGGCCCTCATCTATCTGGGCGAGTTCCGTGGCCGCGCCACGTTCGCTGCGGATTTGCACGAGGAAGCGCTGGAAGCACACGCCGTAAACCACGGCCCGACACTCGAAGAAGCAGCCGAATTCGCCGACCTGCGTGGCGTAGGTGGCCGGTTGCCTGCGGATGAAGCCGGACTGCTGGCCTATGCCCGTGCCTTGGTCTATTGGCGCTCGAAGCACCGTTTTTGTGGCGTTTGCGGCCAACCGGCTCTGCCCAAAGATGCCGGCCATGTCATGGCTTGCAGCGATGCCGCCTGCGGCCACCAGAACTTCCCGCGAATCGATCCGGCCATCATCGTGCTTATCATGAACGGTGAACGCGCCTTGCTGGGGCGACAGGCCACCTGGCCGAAAGGCCTCTACAGCACCCTCGCTGGCTTTGTCGAACCAGGCGAAAGCCTTGAAGATGCTGTCATGCGCGAGATGTACGAGGAAGCGGGCGTGCGTGTCACGGACATCCGTTACCACTCCTCGCAGCCCTGGCCGTTCCCCTCCTCGCTGATGCTGGGCTTCCACGCGCAGGCGCTTAGCGATGCCATCGCCTTGAACGATGCCGAACTCGAACACGCGCGTTGGTTCACGCGCGAAGAGATTCGCGCAGGGGTCATCGGCCTGCCACCGCCCACCTCCGTCTCGCGTCGACTCATCGAGCACTGGTTGGCCGCTGACGCGCCGCCGGCAGCAGCCCGCTGAGGCTGGACTGATGCTCGACTGGACGCTGGTTCTGGCGGGGGCCTTTGGCGCCGGCCTCATTGATGCCATGGTCGGCGGTGGCGGTCTCATTCAATTGCCGACGCTCCTTGCCACGCAGCCCGGCACAGCCCCCGCCTACCTCCTCGGCACCAGCAAGTTCGCCGGGGTATTTGGCACCTTCAGTTCTCTCTGGCGCTATGCGCGCACGGTACAGGTGCCTTGGGCGGTGGTGATACCGGGCTGTGTGCTCGCTGCACTCACTTCGCTCGCCGGTGCCTTCACCGTCAGCCATGTGCCACAGGCCGTGTTCCGCCCATTGGTCCCCGTGTTGTTGTCCGCCGTGCTGGCCTACACCTTGGTACGCCGCGACTTCGGTCATGCGCACCGTCCGCAGGCACTGACCGGAGCACGACGCGCCACGCTCTTCGCCTGCGTCGCCGCCATCGGCTTCTACGACGGCTTCTTCGGGCCGGGCACCGGCAGCTTCCTCATGCTGCTTTACGTGCGCGTACTGGGCTACGACTTCCTGCATGCCGCAGCCAGTGCGCGCGCGGTGAATGTGGCGACGAACCTGGCGGCCTTGGCCTGGTTCCTGCCGCGTGGCGAATGGCTGCCCGGCATCGCGCTGGGCATGGCAGTGTTGAATGTCACGGGTGCGCAGGTAGGTACCCGGCTGGCGCTGCGCCATGGCGCGGGCTTCGTGCGCTGGGTGTTCATTGCGGTCGTATCCGCTCTCATCGCCAAAACGGGGTGGGACGCGCTTCTCTTGCTGGGGCTCCGCTAGGGCTGGTGCGCACTGCTTCCAGCTCGCGCTACTCGCCCTGAACTACCGAAGCGCCCTGCCGCACGCCCGCGCGCCCACTACGCTCCTATAATCCCCCTATGTGCCTACTCGCCTTCGGCTGGCGTCCCCGGCCCGGCTTGCGTCTAGCGCTGGTGGGTAACCGGGACGAGTTCCACGCGCGCCCCACGGCCGCCCTCCACGCTTGGCCGGAAACCCCGGGCCTTTACGCCGGACGTGACCTGCAAGCGGGTGGAACGTGGTGCGGCGTTGGCCCCGGGGGCCGGGTAGCAGCGCTCACCAACTTTCGCAGTCTGACAGCGCCACCGCCCGCTGCGCCCTCCCGTGGCGAACTGGTCAGCAGGTTCCTGCAAGGGTCTGCCTCTGCGGCGGATGAAGCCCGTACGCTGCAAGCCACAGCACACCGCTATGCGGGCTTCTCGCTATTGCTGGCCGATGCCAGCGAGGCCTGGGTCGTCAGCAACCGCATGGCAGCTGCACGGGCACTGGAACCCGGCCTGTATGGTTTATCGAACGCTCTGCTGGATACCCCGTGGCCCAAGTTACTGCGCAGTCGCGCGGCACTGCGGCAAGCGCTCGAGACAGGCGTCACCGACCCGCGCGAGTTAGCGACACTACTCTTCGATACCACGCCGCCCACCGCAGAGGAAGCGGAAGACGAACAGGTAATGACGACTGACGCGCTGAATGACGACGCTGCCCTCCTGCAGCAGTTCAAGGAACGCTATGGCCCCGCGTTTGTAACCGCCATGGCAGCGCCGTTCGTCCTCGATGACCGGTATGGCACACGCGCCATCACCACCATTGTGGTACCGGAAAGTGGCACGGGAGACATTCTCGAATGGCAGTACGCCGCGGACGGCACCCGCAGCAGCGAACAACACTTCCGCTTCGAGGTGGCATGAAAGGCCTGAAGCCCCTGCGGCTGCGCTGGTGCGCCGCGCTGGCGCTGGCGCTGGGTGCGCTACTACAACCTCTGACCACGTTCGCGGAAATCCGTCTCGAAGTGACTGCTGCGGAAGGCAAACTTCCCAGCGCCGCGAAAGCGAACGTACTGGCTTGGCTGAGCCTTTCCCGTTACCGACAACGCGACGATCTGGATGCCGCTTTGATGTTGCGTCTGCAGGAGCGCGCTGCCCGGGAAGCGCGTGCAGCGCTGCGCCCCTTCGGCTTTTACAGCGCCACCGCCGTGGCGGCAGTGCAAGTGGTGCCGGGCAGCAACGGTAAGCATTGGCAGGCACGCGTGCGCGTGGTGCCGGGCAAGAGGGTCTTGTGGGCCGAAAGTACGCTGCAAGTGACTGGCGACGGGAGTAACGAGCCGTGGTTTCGGGCTGCGCTCGCCGCGCACCCCCTGCGCGCAGGCTTGCCGCTGGAACACGCCGCTTACGATGCCTTGAAGGGCGATTTGGAGCGCACGGCTGCGAACTATGGGTACCTCGACGCGCAGTTCACACAAGCGGAATTGCAAGTCGACCCAGCCACTGGCACGGCACGTGCCGTGCTACGCCTCGAGACCGGCCAGCGTTACCACTTCGGTGCCACCACTCTCCCCACTGACTCCCCGCTGGACAGCGCCCTACTGCGACGGTTCGTCCGTTGGCAGGAAGGCGCACCCTTCGATGCGTCCCTGCTGCTCGGCACGCAATTCGCCCTCGACGATTCGCTGTATTTTTCCACCGTCGAAGTACTGCCCGGCGAGCGCGACCGAGCAACCCTCAGCGTGCCCGTCGTGGTGCAACTGGTACCCGGCAAGCGCCAGCGCTATGCCGCCGCCGTCGGTTACGCCACGGACACGCGCGGTCGCGCCAAGCTCACGTGGGACAATCGACGTGTGAACCGGCACGGACACCGCGCACGCGCGGTAGTGCAGTGGGCCAATATCGGCCGCGTGTTCGAAGGCACCTACGCACTCCCAGTGGGCGACCCCGCTTACGAAGAACTCGCGTTCCTTACGGGGGTGTCCGACCAAGTGCTAGCCGATGCGGACATCCGCACCACCCGCCTGAAAAGCACGCTCACGCGCGCCCGCGGCAGTTGGCAACAAGCGTGGGGGCTCAGTGCGGAACGCACGAGCACTCGCTCAGGTGGCGTGCGTAGCAACGACACGCTGGTGGTTCCCTCCGTAATGCTCTCGTCCGCACCGCGTGGACTGGCGCGCGCGGCCTTGGGTGGCCGCAGCGGCACCAACGGTTCTGTGGCCGACCTCACCGGCGAAGGTTTCCAAGCACGTCTCGATGGCAGCGCGACGGCGTTCGGTTCGCGGAGTACCTTCCTACGTTTGTACTTGCGCGACGAACACCGCCAAGCCCTAGGCGAGAACTGGCGCTGGACCTGGCGCGGCGAACTGGGCAGCGCCAGTTCTCGCCTAGGGCTTGGCGGTG
>CALPVO020000207.1 GCA_943327025.2 Janthinobacterium lividum | reverse complement strand
CTGGCGCGCTGGGTGTTGCGCGAGTCCACCAGCAGCCGCACGGCGCCATAGACGAGGATGACGCCGATGACCAGCGAGATCATCAGTTCCACCAGCGAGAAGCCGCGCTGACGACGCCCCCACCTAGCGGCGTTATAAGCGAGCTTGCTCGCAATTTGGGTATTCATCACTGGAACCCCAACACATAAGTCTGCGCGCCGACATTGGGCTCGGTCCAGCGCACGGTGATGGTGTAAGTGGTGGGCGAGGTCGAGGTATCCACCGCGACCGTCCCGGTACCCGCCGGCAAGCTGCGCGCCAGCAAGGCGGCCCACTGCGCCTTGTCCGTGGTGGCCATCTGCGCCGCGGTACACCCCGCCCCACTGCAGGCAGCCACGGCGGTATTGGCGGCGCCTGCTGCCAGCGCATAACTGGAGCCACCGGACGAGTTGGCGCGGATGCGGTCCACCATGTCGCCAGCCAACGTCACCGCATCGCTGCGTAGCAAGGCAGTGCGCCCAAAGCGCAGCGCGCTGACATACAGCGCCGCAATGCCAAGTAACCCCACGCTGAGCACGACGAGCGCGACCAGCGACTCGACCAGCGAGAAACCGCGCGCAAACCGGGCGCGATTGCCAAAGCGAGCTTTACTCACACGGTCGGCATACAGCATCACGGGCACCCCCCGATGCTGGCTCCAGCAATCTCGGCGACGGATCTCGTCACTCGCGGCCGGCCAGCGGCAGAGACCAGAATGCCTCGTGCCCGCGAGAGGTCGGCGCCATTGGCAGAGGCATTCCCGCGCGAATCGCAGATGGCAATTCCCGCCACCGGCGCACCGGCAGCCAAGGTGACGCCAAACCCGGTGGGGGCATACGCAAAGTAACCCGCGTTGCCCGCAGGAATAGAGCCGAACCCCACCTCAACCCCTGGCACAGCGTGCCGTTGCAAGATGGCCTCGCCGGTATCTACAGCGCGGTTGCCGTTGGTATCTTGGAACACTACCCACCCGGCTCGCCTCACCCCGGCGTTGCACGAAGGCGTAGCGGCATCCGGCACTGCGGAAAAACACACCACCACATTGCGCCGGCGCTTCACTGCTTCGCCACGGGCGAGGTAGAACGAGCCGAGCAAATCGTTGGCTGTGCTGGTGAGTTCGGCACTTCGCAGATAGCTGCGAAAGGAGGGAATGCCAATACCAAGAATGAGCGCGCCGATGGTGATGGCAACCATCAACTCCAGCAGCGTGAAGCCCAACCCGCGGCGACGGACAAATTCCCGGTTCATGGCAGGCAGCAAACCACAGAACGCCGGGGCGCGACTAGCCGGGCCCGACGAACGGCGCCAGTGGCACGACGAACGGCGCCAGCCCACTGCTGGCCCCAGTTGGCTGGCCAGTTTCAGCCCCCGCGTTCCGCCAAGCCTCGTGTTTCCACGATGAACCGGCTGAGCAACGCAGCCGCGAACGGCATGACCGCGAGGAACAGCAGTGCCCGCAACGCTCCAGCCACTGGGTCGCTTTGGGCAGCCGAGTAGGCCCCTACCAGGAACGGACCAAAAGCCGCCAAAACCCGCCCGATGTTGTAGCTGAAGCCACTCCCGAGGCCGCGCAAACGTGGCGGGAACAACTCCGGCAGATAGAAGTTGAACGCCGCGAAGACGCCATACAACGACAGGCCTATGAAGAACACCAGCGTCAGCCGCCACTCCGGGGCCCAGACCAGCCCAAACACCCCCACCATCGCCAGTGCGGCGAACCCGTAGTACGCCGTAAACAGACTGCGGCGACCGAGGCGCAAGGCCAGTGGCACCGTGAGCAAAGCCCCCACCAAGCCACCCAAGTTGAACCAGAAGCCGGCCTGCGCCTTCCAGCCTTCCGCCAACTGCTGCGCCGCCACACCGGTCAGCCCGGTTTCGGCCGCACGCACCTGCGCGAGGTTCACGGCCAAGGTGGGCATGAACGCGTTAACGCTCCACCACGAAAGCAACCCCAAAGCAGCCATCGAAAAACCGCTGAATGTGGCGCGGCGCCATGTGGGGCTGAGCAGTTCACGCAATCCCTCGAGCGGGGACCGTGTCGCTGCAGGCACAAACCCTTCGGGCTCGCGAATGAACCAGCGGAATAGCACCGCCACAAACACCGGCACCAAGCCGCACAGGAACACAAACCGCCAACTGAGATCCGGACGGTCCGGCATGAGTTGACCAGAGATGAACCACGTCGTGAAGGTAGCGAGGAACAGACCAAGTGGCGAGGCGGTCTGCAGCAATGCCGCCATTTGCAGGCGCCGATTCTCCGGTACGGCTTCAGCCACCAGCGAAACGCCCGCGGCCCACTCGCCGCCAATGCCCAAGCTAGCCACGATTCGGCAGAGCACCAGCGTTTCTAGGTTCGGTGCTGCCGCACAGGCCGCTGTACCCACGGCATAGAGCAGGATGGACCAAGTGAGCGCCCGCACCCGACCGATACGGTCGGCGAGATAGCCGAACAAAATGCCACCGACTGCCCAAACCACCAGCAGCAATGCGCTTAGCAAACCGTTCCATTGCAGCGTGGCGGACTTGGCTTCAGGAGTGCCTGGTACCAGCCCTAGCAGTGTGGGAATGGCGTTGGGCGCGACGAAATTGAACAGCACGGCGTCGAAGACGTCGAACCCCCAGCCCAGCCAAGCGGCAAACACCACCAGCCACTGCCGACGCGTCATTCCCCACATTTACGTACGGCCTCGTACGATGCGATAGATATCTCGGAATGGGGCCACTAGGTTCTGACGCAACGTCCTGCATTCACGCTGTGACTCTTCTGGCAACCCCCAAGGCGTAGCCTCGAAAGGCTCGGCAATATAGAGCGTTCCATAGAGCCGGTCCCAGATGCTGGTCACCAGCGCGAGGTTCGAGTCCCAGTGTTCATGCCGGCGACTGTGGTGCGTATGGTGCATCCCCGGGCTTTGCAGCCAGTACTCCAGCCAGCGCGGGTAGCGCAGGCAAACGTGGTAGTGGCGGAAGTTCGAGTTCAGCGTAAACAAAAACGACAGCAGCATGACGTTCATGACGGTGATATGCGTGATGCCGCCCGCGAAGGCCCAAGCGAATACACCAGTCACCAAACCTAGCGCCACGCCGCGGAAGGTAGCGTCGATGGGTGCCTCGAGGAAATGCTCACGGAACCGGGTAAGCGGCGTTAGCACTTCAGCCGAGTGGTGTACCTGATGAATGGCCCAGCCTATGCGGGTGCGATGCATCATGAGATGGTAGAGAAAAAACGCTAGATCCACGGCGAGAAGCGTCACCAAACCGTACCCCAGCTGCCAGCCGAGGCTCATCTGCAAGTGGGGGCTTTCGCCAAACACGTTCGTCAGGCTGGCAATCACTGCCGCCTCAATACGTGGCACGAGCGTCCCCAGAAACAGTAACGCCCAAAACACCATGACCGCGTGGTCGATGAGATACAGGCCGATATCCACACGCGCCGAAGGATGCGTGTAGATGGCGCGTGGCAAGAGGTATTCGCGAAGGCTGGCCGGACGCTCTTCACCATCGCTGCCTTTGGCGCCACGGCCGCCCCGCAGCACATAGAGCGCCACTGCTAACACCAGCGTCACCAGCAAGATGAACCAGTTCAACGAGTTACGGAGTGGCGGCATGACTGCGACGTAGAGCGCATCGCTGACTTGCGCTGCTATCTCCGAGAACGGCCCGAGGATGGTAGCCATCTGCTGCGCAGGGGCACTCGCACCGGCCGCCTCCGCCACCACCTCCTGAAACGGACTGCCGGCCGCGAGGAACGCCACCCACCGACCTAGAACAGTGTCGGTACCAGACCCGACGCCAGCCACTGCCACTAGCAGCAACGCCAACCCAAGATAGACGATAGCCGCTCGGTTGGAGGCTATGCGACTCGATGGGAGGGGGCCTAATCCAGCGCCCAGACTTGAAGCAGTGCCTACAGGGGCTTTCGCGTGGTCGCTGTCCATCCGGTCCCCTCAGTAAGTAAGGCCCAATTTATGCTCACGCGCGTAGGCAAACAACCTTGACACCAAAAACGCCACTCCCATCGCGAGCAAAATGACGCCCCGCGTTCCCATCCAAGAGGACGCCGCGCCCGCCAGTGCCACTACCGACGCGTCATTCCCCACATTTACGGCCTCGCACAATTCGGTAGATATCCCTGAACGGGGCCACCAGGTTCTGGCGAAGCGTACGGCATTCCCGCTGTGACTCTTCCGGCAAACCCCAGGGCGTAGCCTCGAAAGGCTCGGCGATATAGAGCGTTCCATAGAGCCGGTCCCAGATGCTCGTTACTTGCCCCAGGTTCGAGTCCCAGTGTTCACTGCGACGACTGTGGTGCGTATGGTGCATGCCCGGGCTTAGCAGCCAGTACTCCAGCCAGCGCGGGTAGCGCAGACACACGTGGTAATGGCGGAAATTCGCGTTCAGCGTGAATAAAAACATCAGCACCGTCACATTCATGACCGTGAACTGCGTGATGCCGCCATCGAAAGCCCAAGCGAACACACCACTCACCAGGCCCACCGCCACCCATGTGAACGTCAAATTAATGGGCGATTCGAGGAAATGTAAGCGGTAACCGGTGAGAGGTGTGAGGACCTCCGCCGCGTGGTGCACCTGATGAATGGCCCAGCCGATGCGGGTGCGATGCATCATGAGGTGGTACAGGAAAAACGCCAAATCCAAGGCCAGGAGCGTTACTACGCCATAGCCCAACTGCCAGCCAAGGTTCATCTGCAAGTGGGGGCTTTCGCCAAACACGTTCATCAGGGTGGCAATGACCGCAGCCTCAACGCGTGAGCCGATGGTTCCCAGAAGCAGGAAACCCCACAACACCCACATCGCACAGTCGATGAGGTAGAGCCCACTGTCCACGCGCGCCGAAGGGTGCGTGTAGATAGCGCGTGGTAAAACATATTCGCGAAGGCCGGCCGGACGCTCTTCACCATCGCTGCCTTTGGCGCCACGGCCACCCCGCAGCACATAGAGCGCCACGGCCAACACCAGCGTCACCAGCAAGATGAACCAGTTCAGCCGATGGGCGACTGATGGCAGTACAGCGGCATAG
>CALPVO020000206.1 GCA_943327025.2 Janthinobacterium lividum | reverse complement strand
GTGGCAATGTCGCCCTAGCCTATGCTGGCCTGCGTCCGGAGCGCGTGGCCACGGTGGTCAGTCTGGACGGACATGGACTGCCGCGCACTACTGCGGCCGATGCTGTCGATACTTATCGGCGTTGGCTTGCCCAACTGCGCGGCGCCGAGCCCAACTTCGGGCGTTATCCTTCGCTGGAGGCGTTTACCCAAGTCCTCGCGAAGCGCCACCCGCGGCTGCGCGCCGATCGCTTGGCGTTCATCGCAGAAGCCTGGACCCGTCCCGTGGAAGGCGGCTACACACTGGCGATGGACCCCTTCCATAAGCTCGCGAACCCCGTGAATTACCGCCGTGACGAGATGGAAGCTTGTTGGGCGGCTATTACCGCACCCATGCTGGTGCTCTTGGCTGAACATGGTGAGTTCCGGACCGGTCTTGGCGCCGATGGGACGCTGGAAGCGCTGCGTCGCGTGTATTCGCGGGGGCAAGTGGTGGAGTTGCCCGGCGTGACGCATTCGCTGCACCACCAACGGCCCGTGGCCGTGGCAGCATGGCTCGCAGCATTTCTGGCGGGGCAACCCTTGCCGGACATTACGGGCTTGGAGTGAAGGGAGCGCTTTGATGCAAACGAGTACCTCGCAACCGCTCGCCTGGCTGGGCTACGGCGGGCTTTTGCCCTTCGCGGCCGGCGCTTTTGCCGTGGTGACGCAGCAGGGCGAATGGGCCCTGCCGGCGCTCATTGCTTACGGCGCTTGCATCCTGAGTTTTCTCGGCGCCGTGCACTGGGGCTGGGTTCTCGGGCCAGATGGTGTTGCCGCTAAGCCCGGCTTGCCGGTGGCGCGCACGCTGGTGTTGGGCGTGGTGCCCTCGTTGGTGGCCTGGGTGGCGCTGCTTCTCCCCGCGGAACAGGGCCTCGGCTTGCTCATCATCGGCTTGGCCAGTTGGTCCCGCTACGAGAAGCGGGTGCTGGGTGTAACTGTGGTTGGCACGACGTATATGGCGCTGCGCGAGCAACTCACCTTCGGGGCCGTCGCTTGCCTCGTCGTAGCACTGGTGGCCCGATGACTGCGATGCAGAAATTGCTGGAGACCCTGCCGCAGGCGGGGCGCGTGGAATGGATTGGCTTGCGGCCGGCGCGCCGTACCAAGCCGCGTCCTGTCGAGGAAGCAGAAATCCGTGTCGGCGAAGGCCTCATCGGCGACCGCTTCAGCGGCGTCCCGGCTTCCAAACGTCAGGTCACGCTCATTCAGGCAGAACATTTGGTGGCGGTGGGCGCCATGCTCGGCCGTGCGCCTCTGGAGCCCGAACTGACGCGTCGCAATGTCGTGGTGGCTGGCATCAACCTGCTCGCTTTGCGGCGTTCGAAGTTCCGCTTGGGCACAGCGTTGCTGCAAGGCACGGGGCCCTGTGCGCCTTGTTCACGAATGGAAGAGCACTTTGGCCCCGGCGGCTATAACGCCATGCGCGGCCATGGTGGCATTACGGCACGTGTGTTGGAGCCGGGTGTAGTACGAGTGGGCGATACGGTGGTGCTGGTCGAGGCCGGTGCGCTGGCGCCCGGCGAAGAGGACTGATGCTCCAAAAGCACGGTGCTCTGCGCGAGGCCTTGCGCCACCGCGATTTCGCGTACTACGTTGCGGGCAAAACCTTGCTCAGTCTCGCGGTGCAGGTGTTGCATGTGGCGGTTGGCTGGCAGGTCTATGCGCTGACGCGCGATCCCCTCGACCTTGGCCTCATCGGGTTGTCGCAGTTCCTGCCGTTCGTGGTGTTCGTGTTACCGGCGGGGCAGTTGGCGGACCGCGTTGACCGCAAGGCTATCGTGTTGGCTTGCTATGCCTTGCAGTTGCTGGCTTCAGGAGCCTTGCTGGCGCTGGTCTGGATGGGGCCCACACGCGTCTGGCCCATCTTCCTGGTGATGATGGTGCTCGGCGTGGCTCGTGCTTTCATCTCGCCAGCCTTGCAGTCACTGCTGCCCAACCTGGTGCCGCGGAGCTTTTTCGCGCAAGCGGTGGCGCTGAACAGTTCCACTTGGCAGTTGGCGGCTATTACGGGCCCCGCCCTGGGTGGCCTCTTGTATCTGGCCGGTGCCGAGGTAGCGTTTGGCGTCAGCACGGGGCTCATTGCGGCCGGCTTTTTGCTGGCAGTGAAGATGAAGGCACCGCCCATGCCGGAGCGCTCTCTGGACGCTCCCCCCGTCGATTCGCGTTGGCACGAGGTGCTGGCAGGGCTGAAGTTTGTTTGGCAGCGGCCCAAGGTTTTGGGTGCCATGTCGTTGGATTTGTTTGCCGTGCTTTTCGGTGGCGCCACAGCGCTTTTGCCGGCCGTGGCGAGTGACCTGCTCAACGTCGGTCCCGCAGGGCTGGGCTTGTTGCGCGCGGCGCCGGGGGTCGGTGCAACGATCGTGGCATTGGTATTGGCCTCGTATCCGCCAGTGCGCCATTGCGGTCGCTGGGTGTTTTTCAGTGTGGGGCTTTACGGGCTGTCGACGGTCGCTTTCGGTTGGTCCACGCACTTCTTCTTTTCGCTGGGCGTACTGGTGGTGATGGGCGGCGCCGACATGCTCAGCGTCTACATACGGCAGCTGCTGGTACAACTGGAAACGCCGGACGCGCTGCGCGGGCGAGTGAGCGCCGTGAATTCGATGTTCATTGGTGCTTCGAACGAGCTGGGCGAGTTTGAGTCCGGCGTCACGGCCTCGTGGTGGGGTGTGCGCCCGGCCATTCTGGTGGGTGGTTTCGCGACGCTCGCGGTCACGGCGGTATTCACGCGGGTGTTTCCGGAGCTGTTCCGGTTGGACCGCATGCCCACCCGAGCCCACGACGCCTGACGCAGGCCTTCGAAGCTTGCGGTGGGCGTTGTCGTGCAGCGCGAAGTTTTCATGAGCCTTGCACTGGCCCATGAACTGTATATAAATACAGTTCATGGCATTCATCCCCGCACCTGAAGTCCACGCTGGCCGCGGCGCCACGCACAGTCCTGCGCCGCGGTTTCGCGCCACCGCCACCGAATTGGACCTCGCGGCGCTCCTCTCTTCGGCCGAGGCGGACCCCGAACTGGTACCGCGCCACCCGGCCACCGTGGTCCTGCCCGATACCGCCCGTACGGTGCTGTCGCGGAACCAGTCGCCGGATGTGTTCTTCGACCGCTCGGTGAACCCTTACCGCGGCTGCGAGCACGGCTGCATCTACTGCTACGCGCGGCCCACCCACGCCTATCTCGACCTCTCCCCGGGGCTGGATTTCGAGACGCGGCTGTTCGCCAAGCACGAAGCGCCGGCCTTGTTGCGCGCGGAGTTGGCCAAGCCCGGCTATACCTGCGCGCCCATCACCATTGGCGCGAATACGGACCCGTACCAACCGGTGGAGCGCGAACTCGGCATTACGCGCGGCATCCTCGAGGTATTGAAGGCCTGCCAACACCCGCTCACCCTCATCACCAAGGGCAGCTTGGTAACGCGTGACATCGACTTGCTGGCGCCCATGGCTGCCGCGCGCCAGGCCGCAGTGTTCATTAGCCTCACAACACTCGACGACCGCGTGAAGCGCACGCTGGAGCCGCGCGCGGCCTCGGGTGCGGCGCGGCTGCGGGTCATTCGCGAACTGTCCGCGGCCGGCATTCCGGTGGCGGTGCTCATCGCTCCGGTGATTCCTGCCGTGACCGACCACGAATTGGAAGACTTGGTGGCAGCGGCGGCAGAAGCGGGCGCCGTGGCCGCTAGTTGGCAACTGGTGCGTCTGCCGCTGGAGGTGGCGCCGTTGTTCCGCGCCTGGCTCGAGGAGCATTTTCCCCTGCGCGCCGAGCATGTCATGTCGGTGTTGAACCAGATGCGGGGCGGCCGCGACAACGACCCGCGCTTTGGTCACCGCATGCGGGGTGAAGGCCCCTATGCGCAGTTGCTGGCGCAGCGTTTCCGGGCAGCGCAGCGCCGCCACGGCCTCGGCGCACGCGAAGCGGTGTTGCAACTCGACTGCACCCGGTTCAGGCCCCCGGTGCTCGGTGGGCAACTGTCGCTCTGGTAGTAGCGGCAAGCACCCATTTCCTGCTTATACTCGGGCTACGCGTGGAAGCGTCGGCACCGCCGGCGCCAATGCAGAGACTGGAGGCGGGCATGCATTTCGACAGCATTCTCCGTTGGGGCCGAGGCGCCGGACTGGCGCTGTTGGTCGTGGCCATGTCCGGTTGCATGACTGCCAAGATGGACGAGAACCGTCTCCTGCCCACGGCCATCGCCAAGGGCGAAGGCCTCGTCATTCTCGCGAAGCCGGTGGCGGATGGGCTCGGCTCCGAAGACGAGTTCCTCGACTGCGTCGGCAAGGAACTGGCCAGCGGCGCCAACCCCATCCGTGTCGAGGACAACAACCGCTTCATCGATACGCTCTACCCGTGGTTTGAACCCTCCACGGCGCCGACGCGTCCGGACAACCTCGGCGCTTTGTTGGCCCACCAGCGTGTGGCAGACCGCATTGCGGCGCAGGGTATTCGCTACCTAGTCTGGGTGGGTGGCAACACGCAGCAAACCGACAGTGGCGGCAGCATTGCATGCGCCATTGGCCCTGGCGGTGGCGGTTGCCTGGGCTTTGGTTGGTGGGAGAAGCAGTCGGATTACCAAGCCACGGTGTGGGATCTGCAGAACCGCAAGTCCACGGGCTCCGTGTCGGCCAATGTGAACGGTACCTCCGCCATGATTGGCGTGGTGTTGCCCATTCCGCTCATCGCGCGGGTCCAATCGGCCGCGTGTGACCGCTTGTCCAGTCAGTTGCGCAGTTTCCTTCAGGGAGACGGCACTCCGGCACCCAGTGGCAGTGCTCCCTAACCGCGGAACTTTTGCCGTCAATTGCGGTAACTTCTCTAGTGGGGCTCTGGCTTCCGGCGCGGCTTCCTGCTCGGTGGTCCCGGCTCCGTTCGCTCCCTTCGTTTTAGCTGGACCTAAGCCATGACCAAGCCCTCCCTTGTTGCACGCCGTGGCGCGGCCGTTGCCGCGTTGGTTTCGTTGGCGCTGGCCGGCTGTCTCGAGCAGCAAAGCTCGTCCAGTTCCAGCAGCATGCCCTCCAGTTCCATGCCGAGCCCGAGTTCTTCCTCGG
>CALPVO020000205.1 GCA_943327025.2 Janthinobacterium lividum | reverse complement strand
AGGGGGCGGTGTGCTGCGCGCCACCAAGACGCCCGTCCACCAACGCTTCCAGAACCGTGGATACCGGGTCCGGCTCGAGCCCTGCCAACGGCACGACGCCAGCGTCTGCGCGCCGGCAAAGCCCAACCAGGTCATCGTCCGCTTGGCTCGCGAGCCAATGGTGGTCCCACAAGTCTTTCGCTATTTTCAATTGTTCGCGCCACGGGGCTTGCGCCAGGCGAAGCGGCGCTATTGCGTGCGTAGCGGAAGCGAGCAGGCCGGCTTCGGGCGTGGGGGAAAACTTCGACAGGCTGGCGGTGGCGTAGTCGCCCCAGTGTCCTACGGGGCGTTCTCCCGCCTGGCCAAACAGCGCGTGGGCGCAGTCTTCCAGCAGCGCGATGCCGCGGGTGGTGCACCACTTGCGAACGCCAGCTAGCGAACGCCCGGGACCGAAGTAGTGCGGAAGCACGAGCGCGAAGGTGTCGAGCCGCGCGTAAGCGTCGAGCTGCGCGAGGTCGGGCAGGCCTTCGGCGGTTAGCGGGTAGAAGTCTGTGCGCAGCCCTTGGGCCACCACGGGGGCGATGAGGGTGCGGGGGTGGTAGGTGGGTACCAAGACGCCACCGGCCGCACCGGGCGTCAAGGCCTCGCGGGTTTCACGGGCCAAGCGAATGGCCTGCCACAGCGCCGCGCGTCCGCTCGATGTCCACTGCTGATAGGGCAGGGTGGGCACCCCGGCCGGGCGGGGGGCTTGCCACCAGGCACTAGGCGACTGGCGCGAGATAACAGGGGCGCGGGGCAGAGCCATGGCGGGTTTGACGTAATATTTCCGAACCGGTTGCAGGTTTTGTGATTCTGTCACCTCTTTCCGGCCCGGAATCATCCTAAAGTCACATTTACCGTAATTCCGGAAGAACTCATGTTGCAAGTCCACCTTATTGCCGCTGCCCGCCCCAACTTCATGAAGGTGGCCCCGCTGTACCACGCCTTGGCCGCAACGGGCTGGGCGCAGCCGAAAATAGTGCATACCGGGCAGCATTATGACCCGAACATGTCCGACGCCTTTTTCCGCGATTTGGGCATGCCGACGCCGCACTTCCATTTGGAGGTGGGTAGCGGTTCGCACGCTGAGCAGCTAGGTGGCGTGATGATTGCCTACGAAAAGGTGGCGCTGCGCGAAAAGCCTGACTGGATTATCGTCGTGGGCGACGTGAACAGCACGGCCGCCTGCGCACTGGTGGGCACCAAGCTGGGTATTCCCGTGGTGCATCTGGAAGCGGGCCTGCGTAGCGGCGACCGCCGCATGCCGGAAGAGATTAACCGCCTCGTGACCGACGCCATCTGCGATGTCTACTGGACGCCTTCGCCCGATGCCGACGTGCATCTGCGCCGCGAGGGTGTGGACATGGCGAAGGTCGACTTTGTCGGCAACATCATGATCGACAGCTACGAACTGATGCGCGAGGCCATCGCTGCTGACACCACGCGCGCGAACATGGGGCTTGCCGGCGTGCCGTACGGCGTTGTCACGCTGCACCGGCCTTCGAACGTGGACACCGAGGCCGCCTTGCGGCCGCTGGTAGAGCAGTTGGTGGCCGTGTCGGCACGCTTGCACCTGGTGTTTGCGGTACACCCGCGCACCCGCAAGCGCCTGCAGGATTTCGGGCTGATGGCGGCGCTGGAAGGCGCTGCGGGCATTACGCTGACCGAGCCGCTGGGCTATTTGCAGTTCATGAACCTGGTGACGGGCTCTGCTGCGGTGGTGACGGACTCCGGCGGCGTGCAGGAAGAGACGACTTACCTCGGCATTCCGTGCCTAACGCTGCGCGAGAACACGGAGCGCCCTGTGACGGTGACTGAAGGCACCAACCGGCTGGTGAAGCTGGAGGAACTGGCGGTCCGTTTGGACGAAGTGATAGGTGGCCGTTGGCCCAAGGGCCAGCGTCCTGCCTTGTGGGACGGCCGCGCTGCAGAGCGTTGCGTGGCGGCGCTTCACCGCCGCGCCGGGCTGGGTTGATGGAGGGCGGTTCCCCTACGCGCCGCGTGTTGATGGTGGCATTCCACTTTCCGCCACAGAAGGGCAGCAGTGGCTTGCAGCGTACGCTGCGTTTCGCACAGTACCTGCGTGCCCATCGCTGGGCGCCCGTGGTGCTTTCTGCGTGGCCGCGTGCCTATGCAGACCGTAGCGAAGACCAGTTGGCAGAAATTCCCGCCGACGTCCCTGTGGTGCGCGCCTGGGGCTGGGATGCTTCGCGGCATTTTGCGTTTCGTGGCAAGTATCTGCTCGCAACGGCGCTGCCAGATCGCTGGTCCACTTGGGTGCCCTTCGCCTTGGCAGCTGGTTGGTGGCAAGCGCGTCGCCTGCGGCCACAAGCCTTGTTTTCCACCTATCCACTCGCTTCGGCCCATCTGGTCGGTGCTGGTTTGCAGCGCTTGACGGGCCTGCCCTGGGTGGCTGATATCCGTGACCCCATGACGGGCGCGGGGTCGGCAGCACGTGGGGTTCGCCACCGTCTTTATCGCTGGATAGAAACGCTGGTGGCGCGCCGCGCGGCCGCGGTGGTGTTCGCTACAGCAGAAGCACGGGAGGAGTTTCAACAGAGCTTCCCCGAGGTGCCGACCACGCGCTTGCATGTCATTGAAAATGGCTATGACGAAGGCGATTTCCTTGCTGCCGCTAACGCTAAGGTTGCCCGAGATTCACGCGCGCTGGTGCTGGTGCATAGCGGCTTGCTCAGCCCCGATACCCGTAGCCCCATTCCATTTTTTGAAGCCCTTGCCGAACTGCTACCCGAGGGTCATTTCAATGGCCAACCGGTGCAGGTGGTGTTTCGTGCTTCGCATTCAGAAGCGGTGCACCGGCCTTTAGCCGAGAAGCTGGGGCTTGGGGCGGTGGTGCGTTGGGAAGGCGGCCTGCCTTACCGGGCTGCGCTCGCCGAGATGTTGGCCGCCGATGGCCTGCTCATCTTTCAGGGCCACCAACACGACTCCCAAATTCCCGCGAAGATTTACGAATACTGCCGCGCCGGGCGTCCCATCATGGGGCTCATTGGTGTGGGCGGTAAAACCGCGCGCTTCATGGCCGGCGAGGGGCTGCTGCATTTGGCGCCGTTGCTGGAGCGGGATGCCATCGTTCCGGTGCTGCGTCAGTTCCTGACGCAGTTGCAGGATGGCACTGCACCGGTAGTTCCGCTGGCCCGCGCGCTCCATTTTTCCCGCGAATGTCGCACGGCGGAGTTGGCTGCGGTACTCAATACCGTGGCGGCGGGTGGCGCAGTCACTCGCGCAGCAGACAACCAAGGTTCCCGATGAAAATCTTGCACGTATTCGACCATTCGCTGCCGCTGCACTCGGGCTAGACCTTTCGCAGCGCTGCGCTGATTCGTGGCCAGCGCGCGCTGGGCTTCGAGACGCTGCATGTCACGTCCCCGCGTCAAGCGGCGGCCGATGCGAAGGCGTGGGCCGCCGGTGTTGCCGCGAATAGGCCAGCCGTGGAAGAAGCGGGTGGGCTTAGCTTCGCGCGTACGCTGCCGCTGCGCAGTTGGCTGGATAAGCTGCCGGTTATCGGGCACTGGCGCGAGATGCGTGCCACGGCGCGCCGTATTGGTGAACTGATTGAAGAGCACCGCCCGGATGCGCTGCATGCACACTCGCCGGCGCTGAATGGCATGGCGGCGCTTTGGGCCGGCCGGCGCTACGGTTTGCCTGTCACTTACGAAATACGCGCCTTCTGGGAAGACGCGGCCGTGGACCACGGGACGACCACGGAAGGCAGCCTGCGCTATCGCTTGACGCGTTGGCACGAAACCTATGTGGCCCGCGCCGTAGACCGCGTCTGCACTATTTGTGAAGGCCTGCGTGAAGACCTGGTGGGGCGGGGCATTCCGGCGGAAAAGATCACCGTTATCCCCAACGCCGTCGATGTGGCCCAGTTCCCGCTGGGCGGCCCACCGGACCCCGCGTTGCAGGAACAGTTGGGCCTGCAAGGGGCCTATGTGCTGGGCTTCCTCGGGAGTTATTACGCCTATGAAGGCTTGGATTTGCTGCTCGATGCTGTCCCGGAGCTTGCCAAGCGCATTCCTGAACTGCGCGTGTTGCTGGTAGGTGGTGGGCCGCAGGAAGCCGCCTTGCAGGCGCAAGCCGCGCGGTTGGGTATTGCCGACCGGGTAGTCTTCGTGGGGCGCGTGCCACACCAGGAAGTGAACCGCTATTACGACCTGCTGGACGCGCTGGTTTACCCGCGCAAACCCATGCGCCTGACGGAACTCGTCACGCCGCTGAAGCCACTGGAGGCGATGGCGCAGGGCCGGGTGTTGGTGGCTTCCGATGTCGGTGGGCACCGCGAACTGATCCGCGACGGCGAGACGGGTCTGCTGTTCAAGGCCGGTGAGGCCGCTTCACTGGTCGATGCCGTGGTGCGTTTGCGTGGTACCGCCGGTCTGGCCGCGAAGCTGCGCCACGCGGGGCGTGAGTTCGTGGAAAAAGAGCGCACTTGGGCGGCCAGTACTTCACGCTACCGTCATGTTTTTAAAGCTTTTTCCCGGTAGACTTGGCGAATGAAACTCACCATCTTCGGCTCTGGTTATGTAGGGCTGGTTACGGGCGCCTGCTTGGCGGAAATGGGCAACCATGTCGTCTGCGTGGACGTGGACCCGGGCAAGATTGCGCTGCTGAACTCTGGTGGGGTGCCCATCCACGAGCCAGGGCTCGATGAACTCATCGCCAGCAACATGGCGAAGGGCCGCCTGAAGTTCACCACCGACGCGAAGGCGGGCGTGGACCATGGCTTGTTTCAGTTCATCGCCGTAGGCACGCCGCCAGACGAAGACGGCAGCGCAGACCTGCGCTACGTGCTCGCCGTGGCTGAAACCATTGGCAAGCACATGGACGGCTACAAGGTCGTCATCACCAAGAGCACGGTGCCGGTGGGCACCGCCGACAAAGTGCGCGCGCGGCTGGAGCAAACGCTCGCCACGCGGGAAACCGCGCCGGAATTCGACGTGGTGTCGAACCCCGAATTCCTGAAGGAAGGCGCCGCCATCGGCGACTTCATGAAGCCGGACCGCATTGTGGTGGGCACGGACAACCCGCGCACCACGGAACTGCT
>CALPVO020000204.1 GCA_943327025.2 Janthinobacterium lividum | reverse complement strand
CATGTGGACCGGTCCATAGCGTCCCCGGAAGCGTTTCTGCAGACGAACGTGGTGGGCACGTTTCGTCTGCTGGAGGCCGTGCGCGGGTACTGGGCTGCCTTGCCCGCCACCCAGCGCGCCGCCTTTCGGTTTCTGCAAGTGTCCACGGACGAGGTCTATGGCAGCCTTCCGCCCGAAGCCCCGCCAGCGCCGGAAGCGACTGCCTACGCCCCGGGCACCCCCTACAGCGCCACCAAGGCCGCAGCGGACCACCTGGTGCGTGCCTGGCACCACACCTATGGCTTGCCGGTGCTGGTAACCCACTGCAGCAACAACTACGGGCCGCACCAGTACCGCGAAAAGCTGCTGCCCTGCCTGCTGGAAAACGCCTGCGCCGGGAAGCCGCTGCCGGTGTACGGCGATGGCCTGCAGGTGCGCGACTGGCTCTACGTGAAGGACCACACCGCCGCGCTGCGGCTGGTGCTGGAAGGCGGGCGGGTAGGGGCTAGCTACCACATAGCCGCCGGCAACCAGCCCACCAACCTGGAAGTGGTGCACACGGTGTGCCGGCTGCTGGACGAACTGCGTCCGCGCGCGGATGGCGGTAGCTACCTGCAGCAGGTGACGCACGTGCCCGACCGCCCCGGCCACGACCGCCGCTATGCGCTGGACACCCGCAAGCTGCGGCAGGAACTGGGGTGGCAACCTGAAGTGAGTTTGGAAGAGGGGTTGCGGGCAACGGTGGGGTGGTACGTAAAGAACCTGTAGGAGCGCGCGTGGTCGCGACTCTTGCTTCCGGCGAGTGGCTCCCGGCTCGCGCTGCGCGCTCGCCGGTCGCGGGGTGTGGCCCCTCATGTATGAAACTGAAAGAGTAGGTCCGACTTCCGCCCGTGCAGTCCGTCGCTAACGAAGACCCCGCCCTGGGATTGGCCAGTGCCGGCATCCTTGTAACGGTATTGCAGTGCCTTGATTCGGCTGGCGTAACGGCGCCGGATGAACTTATCCCGGCCTCGGACGTGCTTGCCAGAGACTTGTCCGTGGCAGTAGGTAGACGTAGCCATGGGGAACAGTAGCGTCGAGCAGAGCATGTCAGCGATTTGCAGCGGCACGTGATTGTTGCTGTGCCCGAAGGTGGGTAAGTCGAGTAGACGGCCCATCGGGTCACCCTTCGCGCGGTATTTCTGCGTGAAGATCGAGTGGGACACTTGGGTATTTAGGCCGGGTGTTCGGAAATCCGCCACCATGAAGCCGGTCTCGTCACGCCAGTCCAAGAAGGCCGAAAAGTTACGGCAGGCTGCCTGGATGGAGGTGGTGTAAATGGCACGGCTATCGATGGGTTTGCCGATGCCTTTCACCCAGACCGATGCAAAAAGACGGACCTCGTTGGCCCGCAGCAAGTCCAGCGTACGGTCGATGAACTGTAGTATCGCTTCGGAGCGTGCTCCATGTTTGCGCAGAGTGGAGCGTAAATCGGATCCCTTGATTTCAACGAGCACATCGTCGAGTGGATGGTCGCTGTTGCCGAACCTTCGCGGAAAATATTGGCGTTTGAGTTTGAGAAACTCTAGTGTCAGGCTCCGCACCTTCGTGGCGTCGACCATCATCCCGACGATGACCAGTACCGGTTGGATATCGGTTGCAGCGGCTGGCAGCGGAGTGGTGCAGCCGGCTTCATCGATGTAGCAGAGGAAGGTCATGGCAGCGCCATAAATGACAACGGCCACTCAAAGGTGGCCGTTGGACTGCCTTTCGGCAGGTTGTGTCGCCGAGAGTTACCCCGTTCGACAAGCCGGCTTGCGCCGGATTGGTTGAAACTGTACCAAACGGCACTCGAGGGCGTCAAAGGCTGCCTTTGGCGCCGGTGAGTCAGGTCCGGCTCCCGGAGCCTGGCAAGGGCTGTATCAGCATGGCGAGACATGGCAGCTACCTTGGCGCTGCTTGGGGGCTGCAGATTAGGCACCAGCCCCGGCATGCGAGTCATCACGCCTTTGAGTTTTTCGCGAAATGCGCAACGAATAGGACGTGTCACTGCGCAACGGGAAACTGGTTGACTACCGGACGGGGCACTAACGATGCTTGAAGTTGCGTCGGCGCGCGGCTCCCGGCTCGCGCTTTGCGCTCGCCGGTCGCGAGCGCCCAGCGGTCCTCATTTCGCGTCAAGTCGTCTCGTCGAAGGCATCGACCAGCAACTGAGTTGCGATATTGAAGTGCCCGAGGCCAATCCGTAAGATTCGACTCAACCCCGCCGGAGATAGCATTTCCGGCCCGACGCCTCCCACGTGGAGGCGTCTCTTTTTCTGCCTAGCGAAACGCGGAGCAAATGGGGGATGGATGAAGGGGTTGCGGTAACCCAAGCTGAAGCGGAGCTACCAACTCCACGCAGGCGGATGTAGCCGAGCGCATGGGCACGCTGGCACCAGCGGTCGCACGGCTGGAGCGCTCGCTGGCCACCGGAAAGCACTCGCCATCCATCGCCACGCTTCGCAAGTACGTCAACGCTTGCGGAAAGAGGCTTGTTCTGCAGGTTGCCTGAAGCCCCCGGCTCGCGCTTTGCGCTCGCCGGTCGCGGGCACGCTGTCTCGCACAATCGCAAAAGGCCCCTGAACGAGGCCTTTTTGCGTTTCTGGCGGGTGGAGCGGTGGGTTTTTAGCGAAACGCGGCAGGGATGGGGGATGGTATTGGGCTCCGCAACGGGCAACAGTACGCGCACAGGGCGGAGGACTGACGGCTCTTGAAGTTGCGCGACGCTGCGGTGTAGCATTTCGGTACCACTCACCCTTTGACCGTCTGGTTAGGCCAGATGCTCTAAGGGCGACAAGCCGCCTTCGGGCGGCTTTGTCTTTTGTGGGGTCCGTAAAGTGCGAACCGTGGTGCTCGGCAGGATGTGTGACAACCCGGAATCTCCACAACGCCAGCGGAAATATCTGCAAGCGCTACGCCGTCTGTACCCGGACCTGCTCGTTATCGTCGAGGGCAAGATTCAGGCGACGAAGTCGTTTCAACGTTTGGTCAAGCCGATACCCGAGGCACCCGCTTTACAGCGTGTGTTGGTCCATGGGTTTAACGAGAAGAAAACCGACGTAAACCTCGCTGCAGATTTGATTGCAGGTGCATGGACTGGCGCCTATGAGCAGGCAGTTGTTTGTACGAATGACACAGATCTGGAAGCTGCGCTCGCGACTGTCCGCCGTCATCATCCGAATCTCCGTTTGGGGTTGGTTGCCCCTGTTCCAGGCGACGATCACCGTCGGGCATCCTCCGACCTTGCAGCGCATGTCCACTGGGCCAAGCCACTTAGCCCAATGCACTTGAGGAATGCGCAGTTGCCTGAACGCATTCCGCATAGCGCTTTGCGTAGGCCGGAAGGCTGGTAGGGTGAAGCCGAAGCCCCGTCAGCGCCGGAGGCGGCCGCGCCTACGCCCCGGACAACCCCTACAGCGCCACTAAGGCTGCGGCGAACCACTTGGTGCGTGCCTGGCACGACACTTATGGCTTGCCGGTGTTCGTAACCCACTGCAGCAACAACTACGGGCCGCACCGCCGCGCTGCGGCTGGTGCCGGCAGGCGGGCGAGTAGGGGAGACCTACCACATAGCCGCCGGCACACCGTGTGCGCCACGTGCCCGACCGCCCCGGCCACGACCGCCGCTATGCGCTGTACACCCGCAAGCTGCGGCAGGAACTGGGGTGGCAGCCGGAAGTGAGTTTGGAAGAGGGGTTGCGGGAGACGGTGGGGTGGTATCTGGGGAGGGTGTAGGGGGGCTTCGGCGAGCGGCTCCCGGCTCGCGCTGCGCGCTCGCCGGTCGCGAGCAAGCTGTCTCGCACCATCGAAAAAGGCCCCTGAACGGGGCCTTTTTGCGTTTCTGGCGCGCGGAACGGTGGGTTTCCAGCGAAACGCGGTATGAATGGCTCTCGTTTTTGGCCCTACCCACGCGCAAAATGCTCCCCTCGGTTCCGAGGTATCCGCTGTCATGCCAGTTGTGAATCCATCTGTGCTCCGCTGGGCGCGTGAAAGCGCCGGGTTGTCGCTCGAAGAAGCCGCAACCAAGATTGGCCTGAATGCCGCTCACGGTATGGCGGGCGGTGGCCGGCTGCATGCCTTGGAGACAACGGAAGGCGAAGTCTCCCGGCCCGTCCTGCTAAAGATGGCCAAGGTCTATCGCCGTTCCCTGCTGGTGTTTTTCCTGGACGCGCCGCCGGCGTGCGGTCACCGCGGCGAAGATTTCCGTACCGTGCGCGAGCGGCACACCAGCGGGGAACCACTGGTGGCGGCGCTCGTTCGCGACATCCGTGCGCGCCAGGCGTTGGTGCGGGCCGTTCGCGAGGACGAGGATGACGCACAGGCACTTCCCTTCATTGGTTCCATGTCGCCCGACGATGGCGCCAGCACGGTGCTGGATTCCATCCGCCGCACCTTGGCCCTCGACTTGAACGTGTTTCGTTCCGCAGGTTCGGTGGAGGCCGGGTTCGCCTACTTGCGGGAACGCGTCGAGGCGGCAGGCATTTACGTCCTTCTCATCGGCAATCTGGGCAGCCACCATTCCGTAGTGGATGTCGACGCTTTTCGGGGCTTTGCATTGGCGGATGCCGTGGCGCCATTCGTGGTGATTAACGATCAGGATGCAAAGTCCGCTTGGGCGTTTACGCTTCTGCACGAGGTGGTGCACCTTTGGCTGGGGGCCAGCGGTGTCAGCGGGCAGCACTTCGAGGGAGCGACGGAGAAGTTCTGCAACGACGTTGCCAGCGAGTTCCTGCTCCCCCGGGCAGAGTTGGCTTCGTTCTCTATCGGCAGTGGCGAGCGCACCGCTATCGCCCTCCAGATTACGGAATTTGCCCAAGAGCGGTTGCTCGGCCGCTCGCTGGTGGCTTATCGCCTGTTCCGGGCGGGGCTTCTGGGCGAACGGCTATGGCAGGAAATAGACGAAGCTTTTGCTGCAGAGTGGGCCCGCGGCCGCGAGACGAAGCGCGAGCAGATGCGGCAGGCGGACGGCGGCCCGAATTACTACGTGGTTCGTCGCCATCGCCTTGGCGCGGCGTTGCTGGACCTTGTCGCCCGGAGCGTGAACGAAGGCCTGCTGACGCCTACCCGTGCCGGCAAGGTACTTGGGGTAAAGCCGCGCAACGT
>CALPVO020000203.1 GCA_943327025.2 Janthinobacterium lividum | reverse complement strand
CTCATCGGCCAAGGCTTTGTCCGTAGCGATGCGCAGTTTCAGCTGCAAACGCCGGATGGCCGGGCCCAAGCGCTCGACATGTTGGGTTCCTTGCTTTTGAGTGGCCTGAGTTTCCGGGAGGTCGCCAAACAAATCCATGTTGGGTGCCGGGTTGACCGCCGTACGACGAATTTTCCCGGCTTTTTGACCCTGATCTTCGATACCCATGTCAGCCCCCTGTATATGTCTATATAAGTGTACTTAATTAATCCCCGGATTGGCAATGCAGATGTCTGTCTCAGAATTGACAGGCCCGACTTGCAAGCTGACGTAACGGGGTATATAAACGTCGCAGGTGCTTGGTAACCCACGGTTTTTCGCCATTCCGTGAAACTCCCAAGTGCCAGAGGTCCACCGGCCAGCTCTGCGAGACGGAGCATCCGGTGGGTATCTTCAGCTGGCTGATGATGGCCTCGAGACGACGGGTTTAGTCCACCCATGATGATGACGGCCTGGCAGCGTTTGTACGCCGCGACGCGTGAATTGGTGACCTCGGCGCCGATCAAGTATCGGCTCACCGAAGCTTTCTGTCGCCACCTCATCCACGTCGACGTGGCGGAGCTGCCAGTGTCCGTCCGCTCATCTCTTATCGAGCTATCGGCGCAGTTGCAGACCGCAACCCCGCTGCGCGGCGAATCCGCCGCCCAAGCCACCATACGTAAGCTCTCCGACCAGCAGGCACAGCACTACGCTCAACAAATTGTGGAGCTGTGGGCCGCCGCTGATGCCCGGCAATCGCACGACGCCACCCTCCGTCGTCGGCAACAAGCCGCCGAAGCGCTGGGTCTGCGCCCCACCGACACGAACGTAATCCCGCTGTTCATTCAGGCGCAGCAAGCCTGAGCCCTGTTGCCCGCAAGGGCAGAAGACACCAACAGGGGCCGCGGATAGTCCAGCCTGAAATCATCAGGCCTGAACCGCACTAGTCCAGCGTGAATTCCACGACTAGTCCAGCGTGAATTAGTCCAGCGTGAATTCCACGACATCCCAACCGGCGATGTCCTCACCGCGAGCGTAGCGCCGAAACGCATCCACCAGGGCGCGACCGTCCCAATCGAGTACAGCACTTGCGCCGCTTTGCAGCGCCGCAGGAACCGGCAAGGCAACCCCAAAGTGGCGTAGCACCAGCACGGGCTTGCGGGCGGCCTGCGCGAATACCGACATGAACTCCAGAGCTTCGCTGTTCGGCCCATAATGCGCAGCGAGTAGGACCACCACCTCGGCGCCAGCAATCTGAGCCCGCAAGGCTTCACGTCTGGCCTCCGCTGTCGGCGGACGTGAATCCTGTGGCCGGGAACAGTTCCGATAGTGGAAGTTGTCCCTGGCTTCGAGGAATTCGAATACCCGGTGGTAGTCGTGGTCGTCGCCCCAGTCGTGGCTAACAAACAGACGGAGCGGGTTGGCTTCGGTGATAGGCGTACCCATGAACCCAGTCTAGCGTCTTGGCGCACTGCCTGCAGCCTGCCGGGGCTTACAATGTGGAATGCGTCTCGTCGTCTACAACATCCGCTACGCCACAGGCACCGGAGCCGCGTTCCATCTACCGCTTCCCGGGGCGGGGTATCTGCGCGGTAACCCGGCGGTTCTGGACGGCATTACTGCCTTCCTCAAAGACCTCAACCCGGACTTGGTAGGCCTCATCGAAGTGGATGCAGGTTCGTTGCGTGCGAAGCGCGTGAATCAGGCTGACCATATCGCTGCCCGTCTCGGCCACTACAGTGCCTACGCCTGCAAGTACGGGGTGGGCTCTTTCAATTCGCGCATGCCCATCATCGGCAAACAAGGCAATGCGTTTCTCGCCGCACCGCGCGTTCATGGCGAACGGTTCCACTTCTTTGACACGGGCATCAAGCGCCTCATCATTGAACTGGAGCTCGAGGATTGCGCGGTATTTCTCGTCCATTTGTCGTTGAAATATCGCCACCGACAAGAGCAATTGCGACACCTGCACCGCTTGGTAAAAACCTGCGGAAAACCGGTTATTGTTGCTGGCGACTTCAATTCATTTTGGGGCGATGCTGAAATCTATCTGTTTATGGAAGCGGCCGGACTGCGCAGCGTGAATACCGCAGGACTGCCCTCTTACCCCAGTCGCGAACCGCGCTGGGAATTGGATTTCATCCTCGTCAGCGACCGCATCGAGGTGACGCACTTCGAGGTGCCGGCAGTGGAGTTCTCCGATCACCGTCCACTGGTTTGCGACTTCACCGTGAAGCCTGGGAGTTCCGCATGAATACTGCTGCCAATTACTGGTCCCTCGAACGCGACGCAGACGGCATTGCTTGGTTGACGCTGGACCGCCAGGATGCGCCTGCGAACTCACTGTCCGAGCAAGTGATGCGGGAACTGGCGGGGCAGGTGGCCACGCTGGCGCAGAACCTCCCCCGAGCGGTGATCCTTCTGTCTGGCAAAGCCAACGGCTTCGTCGCCGGCGCCGATATCAGCGAATTCCGCAGCGATCTCCCCGAAGCGCAGGCGCTGGAACTCATCCGTGGTGGGCAGCAGGTGCTGGACTCGCTCGCCGCTCTCCCCTGCCCCACGGTTGCGGCCATTCATGGTTTTTGCCTCGGTGGTGGCTTGGAACTGGCCCTCGCTTGCGGTTACCGCGTGGCCTCCAATGACCGCAGCACCACGCTCGGCTTGCCCGAGGTGAATCTCGGCATTCATCCGGGGTTTGGCGGCACTGTGCGGGCGCCCGCCCTCATTGGCGTACGCGCCGCCATGCCGCTCATGCTGACCGGTACCCCTGTGCGTGCGGACAAAGCATTGAAACTGGGACTGGTGGACCGCGTGGTGCCCTTGGCCGACTTGCACACCGCAGCCCATGCTTTGGCGATGAAGCCGCCGCAGCGACGCCGGGCGCCGTGGTTGGACCGCCTGCTAGGTCTCCCGGGGATCCGTGGCTGGTTTGCCAGCCAACTGGAGGCACAGGTAGCGCGCAAGGTCCGCCGTGCTCACTATCCGGCGCCTTACGCCGTGGCAGCCTTGTGGCGCGCCGCTGGCGGCCGTGGGCAGCGCGCCTACGAACTGGAGGCACGCTCCATCGCCCGGCTGTTCGGCACCAGTACCTCCAAAAACCTCGTACGGGTGTTCTTCCTGCAAACTCGCATGAAGGCCATGGGCGGTGGCGTCGCCAAGGCTTTTCAACGCGTCCACGTCGTCGGCGCTGGAGTCATGGGCGGCGATATCGCAGCCCTGTGCGCTTGGCGCGGCATGGAGGTGACGCTGCAGGACCGCGAAGAGCGCTTCGTGGCTCCGGCGTTGCAGCGAGCGCAAGAGTGGTTCGTCAAGCAGTCCCGAGGCGACGCAGCGCGGTTGCAAGCGGCCACTGCGCGGCTGCATATGGAGGTCAGCGGAGAAGGCGCAGCAACGGCGGACGTGGTCATCGAGGCCATCTACGAGAACGCGGATGCTAAGCGCGCGCTTTACGCCAGCCTGTTGCCGCAAATGCGCCCCGAGGCCCTGCTCTGTACTAACACCTCCAGTTTGGTCCTTGAGGAACTGGCCCGCGAACTTCCAGACCCGGCCCGCTTGGTAGGGCTGCATTTCTTCAACCCGGTACCGCGCATGCCGCTGGTGGAAGTCATCCGCGGGAGTCAGACATCGTCTGCGAATGTGGAACTCGCCCTCGCCTTCACCCGCGCGCTCGACAAACTGCCCCTGCCTTGCCAGAGCGCCCCCGGGTTTGTCGTCAACCGCGTTCTGACGCCTTACATGCTCGAAGCCATGCTGGCAGCCGACGAAGGCGTACCGCTTGCAGAGATTGACCGGGTTGCCTTGGAGCATGGATTCCCCATGGGACCCATTGAACTGGCCGATACGGTTGGCTTGGATATTGGCGTTAGCGTTGGCAAGGTGCTGGCGGCAGCCTTCGGTGAACGGGCGCGGCCACAGCGGGTTCAAGCTTTGGTCGCTGCAGGGAAGATGGGCAAGAAGTCTGGCGAAGGTTTTTACCGGTGGCAGGATGGAAAGGCGGTCAAGCCTGCGGTTCCGGCGGGCTACCAAGTGCCTGAGGACTTGCAGGACCGGCTGGTCATGGCTTTTGTGAACGAGGCGGTGGCCTGTCTGCAGGATCGTGTCGTCCTCGAGGCGGACTTGCTCGACGCTGGCGTCATCTTTGGCACCGGCTATGCCCCGTTCCGCGGTGGGCCGCTGCAATACGCCCGCGAGCGCGGCATTGACCATTGTTTCACCTCCTTGAAATCGCTTGAACAGCGACATGGGTCGCGGTTCTCGCCGGCTGCAGGCTGGGAGACGTTGCGCGGTTGAAGGTGCGTGCTAGCATCCGCGGCGGATGGATGCCACAACCAATACCGACCTCGTTGCGCTTTCGGTACTTCGCGCCTTCTCGCCGCTTGACGGTTTGAAGCGCGAAAACCTGGGCGCTTTGGCCCGCAAGACCCGCTTGCGGGAGATGCCCGAAGGCGGAATTCTTTTCCGTCGCGGCGAGGAAGACCGTCACTGCTACTTTCTCGTGAAGGGTCAGGTGGATTTGGTCGACGACAGTACCGTCGTTGCGACCCTGACGGGTGGTACGCCGGAGGCGAGGTTTGCTCTTGCCGAAGGGAAACCACGGCGCTTTTCAGCCCATGCACGCACCGCGGTTCAATACATTGCTATCGACGCGGAAGCCCTCGACGTTCTGATGACCTGGGACCAAACGGGCGTCTACGAAGTCGAGGAAATCACCACGACGAGCGAGGAGGCAACGGGTGGCGACGACTGGATGACCACGCTTCTCCAGACCAAGGCGCTTCATCGCATCCCTCCCTCGCATCTTCAAGCCCTGTTCATGCGCCTGCAGCGCATGAACCTCAACGCGGGCGAGGTGCTGGTTCGTCAGGGCGCGCCTGGCGACTTCTTTTATATAATCGTCGCAGGGCGGTGCGCAGTCACCCGTGAAACTCCTCTGAACCGTGAAGGCATTCGCTTGGCGGAACTCGGTCCTGGCGACAGCTTCGGTGAGGAAGCGCTAGTAGCGGATGCCGAGCGCAATGCCACCGTCAGCATGTTGACGGATGGCGCCGTGATGCGCTTGGACAAGCAGGACTTTCAGGAACTGCTCAACGAGCCCATG
>CALPVO020000202.1 GCA_943327025.2 Janthinobacterium lividum | reverse complement strand
TTCACACGCACCACCGCCGAGGCTTGCGCGCCCGAAGTGGCCGAGGTCCACATGGTGCCCAGTTCCCAATGCGCTGCCGCCAGGTGGGTGCCGTGAGCCAAACGCAATACGAGGGCTTCGATGTCGCCATCGAACAGTTCTTTCTTGGTGTCAGCGAGGGCCTTGAAGTCCTCGAACACGCGGTTTAGCTCACCATCGGTCAATTCAAAGCCCAGGGTGGTTACACGTTCGCGGAAAGCGGCGCGACCACTGTGCTTGCCGAGTACCAGGCTATTGCGGTTCAGGCCCACGTCCTGTGGGCGCATGATCTCGTAGGTGCTGGCGTTCTTCAGCACGCCATGCTGATGAATGCCGCTTTCATGCGCGAACGCGTTTTCGCCGATGATGGCTTTGTTGCGCGGGATAGGCATGCCAGTGATGCTGCTGAGCAAGCGGCTGGCCGGATACAACTTCTGTGAAACGATGTTGGTATGCAGGCCGTAGAACTGGTCGCGCACGCGCATCGCCATGACGATCTCTTCGAGTGCTGCATTGCCAGCGCGCTCACCGATACCGTTGATGGTGCATTCAATCTGCCGCGCGCCGCCCATGACACCGGCGAGGCTGTTGGCCACCGCCATGCCCAGGTCATTGTGGCAATGCACGGACAGCACCACGGGGTCGATACCACGAACGTTTTTCTTCAAGTAGCGGAAGATCTCGCCGTATTCCTCGGGAACCGCATAGCCCACGGTGTCCGGTACATTGATAGTGGTGGCGCCTGCGGCAACGACGGCCTCGACGACCTCGGCGAGAAACTCCAGTTCCGTCCGCGACGCGTCTTCCGTCGAAAACTCGACGTCGCTGCACAACGCTCGCGCGTGGCGTACACCCGCCACGGCGGTCTTGATGATTTCTTCCTTCGCCATATTCAGCTTGTATTGGCGATGGATAGCGCTGGTAGCAAGGAAAACGTGAATACGCGGCTTCGCCGCATCCTTCACGGCCTTCCAGCAGAGGTCAATGTCCTCGGCATTGCAGCGAGCCAGACCGGCAATGATCGGGCCCTGCACTTCACGTGCGATGGTATTGACGGACTCCCAATCGCCCTTGGAAGCTACGGGAAAGCCAGCCTCGATGATGTCCACGCCAAGGTCCGCAAGCGCCCGCGCAATCCGAAGCTTCTCCGGCAGCGTCATGCTGCAGCCCGGGGACTGCTCGCCGTCACGCAGCGTGGTGTCGAAGATCAGGACGCGGTTTGCGTCGCGGTCCGAAGTGGTCATCATCCAAACTCCTCATCTAAGTGCGGGCGGCCCGTTTGCACGGGCCGCCACGCCAAAGGGCCTTAGCGGCCCGCGTCCAACCAAGGCATGCGCGAGCGCAGATCCTTGCCCACCTTCTCGATGGGGTGGTTGAGGTCCGCCTGCATACGCTTGGCGTACTTCTTCTTGCCGGACTTGTTCTCGCGGATCCAGCCACGGGCGAACTTGCCCGACTGGATGTCCTTGAGGACCTTCTTCATGTCGGCCTTGACGGCACGGTTAACGACGCGCGGGCCGCTGACCAGGGCACCCCACTTCGCAGTTTCCGAAATGAAGTGGTGCATCTTCGCCAAGCCACCTTCGTGGAGCAGGTCGACGATGAGCTTCAGTTCGTGCAGCACTTCGTAGTAGGCCACTTCCGGCTGGTAGCCCGCCTCGACGAGGACTTCGAAGCCCTTCATGACGAGGTGTGTGGCGCCACCGCAGAGCACGGCCTGTTCGCCGAACAGGTCGGTCTCGGTCTCTTCAGCGAACGTGGTCTCGAGGACACCGCCGCGGGTGCCACCGATGCCGTGCGCGTAGGCGAGGGCCACGGACTTGGCCTTCTTGGTGGCGTCCTGCGCCACGGCGATGAGGCACGGCACGCCGCGACCCTGCTGGTACTGGCGGCGGACGAGGTCACCCGGGCCCTTCGGCGCGATGAGGACGACGTCGAGGTCCTTGCGGGGCTTGATCTGCTTGAAGTGGATGTTGAAGCCGTGAGCGAACAGCAGCGCGGTGCCCGGGGCGAGATTTTTCTCGATCTCGGCGTACACCGCAGGCTGGGCCAGGTCCGGTGTCAGGATGGCGACGAGCGCTGCACCCTTGACGGCGTCGGCGGGAGCGGCGACCCGGAGGCCGTCCTTCTTCGCCTTCTTCCAACTGTCGCCGCCCTTGCGCACGCCGACGACGACGTCGAAGCCGCTTTCTTTCAGGTTCAGCGCGTGGGCGCGGCCCTGGCTGCCATAGCCGACCACGGCGATTGTGGCGCCCTTGAGGGCTTTGCGGTCGACATCTTTCTGCGAGTAAATACGCATGGTTGCTCCAGTTGAGGCGTCGTTGGGGACGCGTTAATCACAAGTCAAAAAAAACCCCGCACCGGGCCTGGTGGCCGTTGCGGGGCATGGATTTCGGTGTCTGTCGCCAGGGTTGGGCCCGGTTGAACCGGTGAGACCCCTTCAGACGTGCGAGCCGTGCCCCGACCGCCCCGTAAGGAGCGGAAGCACGACACTAAGTCGTACCAACGAGCGGCTGGAAGGCAGGTATGGGTGCATGTCTGTTGCGCTGCGAAAACATCGAAATATCAACATGTTTGGGTAAGACTGTCAACCGTTTATGCTGTGGCTTTCCACCCTCTGAAGGCCACCATGTTTCCCGATGCCACTGCCGAAACCTTCACCACCGATCGGCTCCCGCTGGTGGATGCCGTAGCGACTGGCGATAGCACTGAGCTCGAGTTGGTTGACGAAGCCGGCCTCGCTGCTTGGGAAGCGGCATTACCGACGCCATGGCGGCAGTGGGCGCAGGTGAATCATTTTCGTGCCGAGCGTCATCGTGTGCTGCTGCTGCCTGATGCTGGCGGGCGCGTGGCCCGCGCCGTTCTCGGGTTGGGGCGTGTTGGGGCGGGTGAACGCTGCTCCCCATGGTGGTTTGCCGCGCTGCCAGAGCGTCTGCCCAATGGCGTTTATCACTTGCGCGAAGCCGCTCACTGCCGCGGCACGGAAGTCGCAGCCGCTTTTGCTCTTGGCGTGGGGTTCGGTCGCTATCGTTTCGATCGCTATCGGCAGCTGGTTGGAACACCCCGTGAGGTGCACTTTGTTTGGCCAGAGCGTGTCGACCGCGCGCGTATCCGGCGCTTGGCGTCCGCCGATGCTCTCGCTCGTGATCTCGTCAACACGCCGGCGGAAGACCTCTCGCCGGCCGATTTGGCTGGTGTGGCTGCCCGCGTTGGAGCGCGGTTTGGAGCTCGCCTGCAACAATGGGTGGGCGATGAACTATTGGCACAGCGCTGCTTTGCCATTCACGCCGTCGGCCGTGCGGCTGCCGTGGCACCGCGGCTCGTGGAGCTGCGCTGGGGTCAGCGTGGCCCGCGGGTGACAGTGGTGGGGAAGGGCGTCTGTTTCGACACCGGCGGGCTGGACTTGAAGCCGTCGTCCGGAATGGCGCTGATGAAGAAAGACATGGGCGGAGCTGCCATGGCTTTGGCATTGGCCTCATTGGTGATGGATGCCGGCTTGCCGGTCCAGTTGCGGGTATTGCTGCCATTGGTCGAAAACGCCATCGGTGCCAATGCCTTTCGTCCAGGCGACGTACTACGCACTCGCAAAGGAATTACCGTTGAAGTGACGAACACGGACGCCGAGGGACGCCTGGTGTTGGCGGACGCGCTCGCGATGGCGGATGAGGAGCAACCCGATCTGCTTGTGGACTTGGCGACGCTGACCGGCGCTGCTCGCGTAGCATTGGGTCCGGAATTGCCGGCCATGTTCTCCAACGACCGCGAACTGGCGCGCGCTGCGCTCGCTGCCGGGGACATCGCCCACGACCCGCTCTGGGAGTTACCGCTGTGGCCGGGTTACGAAGATGACTTGGGTTCACGCGTGGCCGATCTGGTCAATGCTTCCGCCAATGGTTTTGCGGGTGCCGTGTTGGGGGCCCTGTTCCTGAAGCGGTTTGTCGGCGAAGGCACCCCTTGGCTGCATCTCGACTTGTACGCTTGGAATCCCAAGGAACGACCGGGAAGGCCGGTCGGCGGTGAAGCCCAGGGCGTACGAGCGCTATTCGGCCTGCTGGAAACCCGCTATGGCACCGCGGGGCCGGTATGAACGCTGAGTGAGGCCGCCCCCTGGCACCGCAATAATCGGCACAATAGGCAGGCTGCTACCTGAGGGTGGCGCCCCCTCCAGTTTTTTGATCTTCCCCGAGGATACTCATGCCCCGCAAGACTGCCCCGCGCCGTAGCGCCATCTACAAGTCCGCTGCCGACCCGCGCGCTCACTCGCGGCTCGTGGTAGATGGCCTCGCCCAAACTCCGGCGCGCGCCATGCTGCGCGCCGTGGGTTACACGGATGCCGACTTCACCAAGCCTTCCATCGGCATCGCCTCGACGTGGTCGAACATCACACCCTGCAATGTCCATCTGGACGGTTTGGCCGCTGCGGCCGCTGCCGGCGCTGACGCTGCCGGCGGCAAGAGTCGCCAGTTCAACACCATTACGGTGTCGGATGGCATTTCGATGGGCTCGCCAGGCATGCGGTATTCCTTGGTGTCGCGCGAGGTCATCGCCGATTCCATTGAAGTCGTCGCCGGTGCGCAGGGTTTTGACGGCTTGGTGGCCGTGGGTGGTTGTGACAAGAACATGCCGGCTTGCGTCATGGCTCTCGCGCGTCTGAACCGTCCGGCGGTGTTCGTGTACGGCGGCACCATTCGTCCTGGCGCACACCGCCGGGACATCGTGTCGGTCTTTGAGGCCGTCGGTGGGCGAGCGGCCGGAACAGTCTCCGAAGCGACGCTGCATGACGTAGAAATTACCGCTATTCCCGGTGCGGGCAGTTGCGGCGGCATGTATACGGCCAACACCATGGCCTCTGCCATCGAAGCGTTGGGCATGAGTCTGCCCAACTCGAGCGCGCAGGAAGCTGTCTCCACCAGCAAAATCGACGACTGTCGCCGGGCCGGCGAGGCCGCGGTTCGCCTAGTTCGCGCCGGTCTGACACCGCGCCAGATCATGACGCGCGCCGCTTTCGAAAACGCCATCGTCACCACTATTGCCTTGTCCGGTTCCACGAATGCCGTATTGCATCTGCTGGCCATGGCGCGCGAGGCGGGCGTCAAACTTTCGCTCGACGATTTC
>CALPVO020000201.1 GCA_943327025.2 Janthinobacterium lividum | reverse complement strand
TGGGTGTTGACGCAGTTGGAGCGCGAGCGGGGCCTCGTGGTCGGTGCTTTGCCGTTGTTGCCCATCATCGAGACCGCATTGGGTGAATGTCATCTGGAAGCACTGGCCGCGGCTTCACCGCGCGTCCGTCGTTTCGCGTTTGGTGGCGCGGACTATTCGCTGGACCTCGGCCTGCAGTGGACGGCTGGCGAGCAGGAGTTCGATTACCTGCGTTCGCGTCTTGTCCATGTGTCCCGCGCGGCGGGGCTCGCGGCGCCCATCGACACCGTGACGGTGCAGGTGAAGGAACCGGAGCGTTTCGCTATCTCTGCAGGCCGTGCCCGCCAGTTCGGGCTTTACGGCAAATTGCTTATTCATCCGGACCAAGTGGCTCTGTGCCATGCGGCTTTTGCGCCGAGCGCTGCGGAAGTGGCGCGGGCACAGAAGATTGTCGAAGCCTTTGCCGCGGCCGAAGCAGAAGGCGTGGCTTCGCTGCGGGTAGATGGCGAGTTCATTGACTACCCGGTGGTGGAAAAGGCGCGCCGTGTGTTGGCGGCAGTCGGGCCGGGCTGAGCTTTCCGCCGCTCCGGCAGTTATTGCAACAGCGCTGAGCTTTACGTGACCCCGTTATCCACTGGGGTCTTGCGGCCCGTCCGCATCAATTCCATGACGAGGATGCCCACCACAATGAGGGCGACGCCCGCCCATTGCACCGGGTTCATGCGTTCCCCTAGCCATGGCACGGCAATCAAGATGGTGGCGGGTGGGCCCACGGTACTCACTACGGCCGCGCGTTGCGCGCCCAAACGCCGCACGCCTTCTGCGGTCATCAGCATGGCGAATACGGTGGCGATGCCCACGAGCCCCGCTAGATAGCCGAAATCTGCCGGCCCAGGCATGGGCGGGCGGGCATGATGGCTAAGGAACGCATGCACGAACATGCACAGGCCGGCTGAGGTCATGGCCCATACGGTGAAGGTGATGCTGCCGATGCGGCCAGTCCAGCGGTCGCTGGCGATGAAATAGGTGGCGGTAGTGGTGGCGCACAGCAATACCAGCACCGCGCCCTTGAGGTTGGCGCGAAAGATGGCCAGATCGAAGCCACTGACCACAGCGACGATGCCCGTATAGGTGGCCGTCAGCGCAAGTACGGTGCGTAAATCCGGGAAGCGGCGGTAAATGGCCGAATGCGCCACCACCACCATGGAGGGGTAACTGAACAGCAGCACCCGTTCGAGGCTCGCATCGATGAGCGTCAGGGCGTAGAAGTCGAGCATCGACCCGATGTAGTAGCAGAGAAAGCCGGCGCCCAGGGCACCTAGCCAAGCACTGCGGTCTACCTTCAGTAGTTCACCCCCGACCCGCCACCAGCCCCACAGCCAGAACACTGGTAGCGCCAATGCCATGCGTGTTACTTGCACTGCCTCGAAGGTCCAGCCGTGCTCATAAAGCTTTTTCGCGAACAGTCCCTTCGTCGCAAACCCGACCGCACCGGTCATCGCTGCCACCAGGCCAAAAGCCAGGCCTTGGGGCTTCGGGCTCACGTGGTTTCCTGAAAGCCGCTAGCAGTCAGGAAATCGCTGACTGGCAAGCGCGGGGTGCGGAAGGCGTTTGCGTGTTCGGTCGGGTCCAAGTGGCCTAGCGCCATGCCGCACACCAAGGTCCAAGTGGCATCCATGCCGCAGTGGCGCCTGGCCAGTTCGTGGTACGGCAGCCAGGCGGCCTGCGGGCAGGTGTGCAGACCCCGTTCGCGCGCCGCGAGCATGAAGCTCTGGAGGAACATGCCGTAATCCACCCAGCTGCCTTGGGCCAGCTTGGCGTCGATGAAGAAGAACAGGGCCGTCGGGGCGCCGAAGAACGCGAAGTTGCGCAGGGCTTGATTGGCCGAGGCCGCCCGGTCGCCCTTGCCAATGCCAAGGTGCCCATAGAGGCCCCAGCCGTTGGCCCGGCGACGGCTCAAGTAGGGCTCGGGCAGGGGGCTGGCGTAGTAGAGGTATTCCTGTTCGGGGGACTGGCCTGCCATGGCCATGGCCAGGGTTTCGTCTACCATCGCCTGCAGTGGCGCGCCCGTCAGCGCATGCACCCGCCACGGTTGGATGTTGCTGCCACTGGGCGCCCAGCGGGCGAGGTCCAGCAGTTCGGTGACGGTAGCGAGTGGCACCGGCGTGGGCAAAAAGGCACGCGCAGATTGGCGCGTCAGCAGCGCTTCACTGACGCTAGCGGCGGGCGTGGTCGAACTGCCGGAGGGCCGGTTCGGGTCCGTACTCACATGGGTGCCCGCATCTCGGCGATGACCTCAGCCGTGGAGGCGACGCGACCCCACAGGCGGCGGAAGGTCTTCAAGGTAACGTCTTGCATTTCGTCACTGCAGGTGCCAGTAGCATCGCTAACCACCACCACACCATACTGCCGATCGCTCGCCTCTTGTGCGGTCATGCCCACGCAGTTGTTGGTGGAAACGCCCGTGACCACGACATTCTTCACGCCCAAGCTCTTCAGGTGCGCATCAATGCCCGTGGAGCCAAACGCGCCCATGGTGTTCTTGTTCAGCACCAAGTCACCTGCCAGTGGCTTGATCTCGTCGACAATCTCGTGCTCGCGCTGGCCGGCGGTGTTGTTCGTGGCGATGAGCCACTCCCGAAGTTGAATGGGGGCATCACCGAAGTCCGGCAGTTCGCAGCCATAGGTGACATAGATGACGCGCGCGCCGAGAGCGCGGAAAGTTTCCGCGAGACGGCGTGAATTTGGCACCACGAGATTGTCGATTCGCGCGAAGCGGTATTCCGCATCCGCCAGCGTTCCTGCCGCGGCCAGCAATTTGCCGAGACCATGGTGGCGGCTACCGCTGGCGTACTGCAGGTCCACGATGACCAACGCGGTGTCTTTCGGTGAGACCTTGAACTGGCGGGTGTAGCTGTCGATGTAGGCAGGGTTGGCGGACATGACGGCCTCATGGGTTGGGAGGGTTAATGTCCGGACATCTTAGCGGAATGAGGCTGTCGTGCGTGCCTCGCCGTAGCACTGCCTGAAAAGAAAAAACCCGGCCGAAGCCGGGTTTTTTCTTGGAACCACCGCCCCGGTAAAGAGGCGGCTGTTCAGGCCTTTGGCTCTTACTTGAACTTGTAGCTCAAGTCGATGCCGTAGGCGCGGCCGGTGCCGGCGTGGATGAACGAACCACCGAACTCGGGGGCCGGGATGACCTCCGCCAAGTAGTCCTTGTCACCCAAGTTGCGGCCCCACAAGGTGGCGTCCCAAGTGTCTGCACGCAGGCTGATACGAGCATTGAACAGCTCGTAGGCGTCACGCTTGGTCTTGCTGAAGTTGCCCGGAGCACCGAACAGCGTCTGCACCGAGTCGTCCTGAGCCGGGTGGAACCAGGTTTCGCCCACGGCCGTCCCGTCGACGCGGACTACCAGTTCCATGGCATCGCCCACCGGGTAGGTGAACTCGGCGCCGACGTTACCCGTGTATTCCGGCGCGTAAGGCACCTTGTTGCCAGCGGTGTAGGGGCGACCGGCGTACTTGTCGATCTTGCCGTCGACAAAGCCAATGCCGCCGAAGACGCTGAACATGTCCGTGGCCTTCCAACGGAAGTCCACCTCAGCACCCTTCAGGGTTTCCTCGTCGATGTTCGTGACTACACGCAGCAGGCCGAACGGGCCAGCGAAGAAGTTGAAGAACTGGCTGTTCTCGACCTTCGTATAGAACACTGCACCGTTGATCGACAGGTGGTTGTCGAGCAGCGAGGCCTTGAAGCCAGCTTCCGCGGCCTTCGACACTTCCTTCTTGAACGTGTCGTTGACGTCAGACAGCGACGGCGTCGTGGTGGCGGCGCCAGCCGGGTTGACGTACTTCAGGTTGAGGGCAGCCACTGCCGGGTTGTTGTAATAAGCAGCCACGGTGGCTGCCGAACCCTGCGAGTTGAAACCGCCACTGCGGAAGCCGTAGCCGTACGAAGCGAACAGCGACAGGTCGGTGTTCAGCTTCCAGTTCACGGTCAGCTTCGGCTGCAGCTGGCTAAAGGTCTTGTCGCGGTCCCCAATGCTGGTACCGGCGCCCGCCACGTTGTAGGCCGGGTTGATGTAGCAGTTCGGCGCGCAGATAGCCGGCTGCAGGTACGGCGCCAGCACGCGCGGCACGTTGTTGGACACGCTGCGCTTTTCCTGGTCGTAACGCAGCGCCAAGGCCACTTCCACGCCTTCTGCCACGTCGCGTGCAACGTTACCGAAGATGGCGGAGATCTTGGTCTTGTAGCTGTCGTCGTACAGCAGGTCCGTGGGGTTTACGCCCGTGGCCGGCACGTAGGCCTGCGCCAGGAAGCCGCGGTTGCGGTCTGCACCCTGCGCCACGACAACGCGACGGTCGATGTCACCGTAGTAAGCGCCGACCTGCCAACGCGTGGCCTGGTCACCCTTCGAGGTGAGGCGCAGTTCGAGCGAGGCATCGCGCTGGTCGCGCTGCTGGTACTGGTAGCCGTCGCAAGTGGTCGGGCTGTACGGCGGGAGCAGGTCGAAACCCGGGACGCCGGTACCGAACTGGTTGGCGTAGAAGAACGGCGACGGCAGTGGGCCGCCGACGGCGGCGCCCACCGAGGCGCGGCAGGTGGCTTCGGCGGCGTAGACGTTGAACGCTGCCGAGGTGCCGTCTGTCAGGAACGAGTTTTCCTGCTTGTTGTAAGCGGCCACGGCGGTGAGGGTACCCACGTCGAGTTCGAAGTCACCCTTGATGGACAAGTTGGTGTTCTTCTGCTCGTTCACCGGCTTCACGTTGTTCATGTACTTGAACGTGTGTTCGTTCACGTCCTGGTAGAAGTCCGGGTTGCCGAAGGCGGCCGCGAAGCCCGGCAGGGCGAACGCAGCGTTGAAGTTGATGGCGCCAGCGGACACCTTGGAGTAGGCGGCCTTGACGTCGAAGCTGGCGTTGTCACCGGCGGTGAACGTCAAGCGACCCGAACCGCCCGTCTCTTCGAGGTAGTCGGAGCAGTTATCGCAGCGCAGCGTGCTGTTGTAGTAGAAGCCGTCCGTGCGACGGTGGTAGGCCGCGAGGCTGCCACCGGCGTTTTCGCCGAGCGGACCCGACACGAAGAGGTTGGCCTTGACGGTGCCCTTGTTGGCCACGCCCACGTCCACGTCCGCCTCGAAGGCGTCCGTGGGCTTGCGCGTGT